>CACYNZ010000144.1 GCA_902775835.1 uncultured Eubacteriales bacterium
ATAATCAGGATACCCCATGGACAGCTGGACTAGGAAGCGGTCCATCTGCGCATAGGGCAGGCGCTGGGTACCCACCGCCCCGACACTGTTCTGGGTGGCAATGACGAGAAAAGGCGTTTCCATCGGATAGGTATTTCCGTCCACGCTCACCTGCCGCTCTTCCATGGCTTCGAGAAGCGCGGACTGTGTCTTGCTCGATGCGCGGTTGATTTCATCACCCAGCACCAGATTGACGCGGCTGAGCATGCCCGGCTGATACCGGAACGCTCCTTCAGACCGGTCATACATGGAAAAGCCTGTCAGATCCGTGGGCAGTACATCCGGCGTAAACTGGATCCGCTGACAGGTAAGGCCCACAGTCCGGCTGAGAGCCACAGCCAGCGTTGTTTTTCCGACGCCCGGGACATCATCCAAAAGAATATGCCCGTCCGCCAGCATGGCCATGAGGATCTTCTCCATCACCTCACGCTTGCCCGCAATCACCTTTTCCATTTCACGCACAACACGCTGTATCTCTTCCCGCATATCTTTCTCCCATTCCACCGGAACATCATCGGGGACATGACGCCGCCGAGCCGCACACAGGGTATATGAACCAGCAGGCGTCATGTCCCCTTCTGCTTACTTTACTTCAATCCTGCCCTGGACATCCTGATAGGCTTCCCCGATCTCTCCGCCCAGTTCCCCGGCAATATACATCCAGATCACATCCCGGACGACCGCTGTGGTCACCGTGCTTTTTTCGTTCGCTTCCGCCGCTTCCTTGAACATATAGGACGAATCCATTCCATTCAGGTTCGCGTTGCTGGTGATCACTGCATAGACCGCTTCCGGATCCAGGGGACTGCCGCCGATATCCGTGATGCTTACCCGTCCCAGACTGGCTGCCCGGAACCAGTGCTCGCCGTAGGCCTCACCCCTGTCATACGCAGCAGTGGTATCCACGCTGTACTGCATGCCGGACACCTGCATGAAGGAAGCGCACGCGTCCACGGTCTCCTCCGTGCAGGGCAGGCCCTGGGAAGCCGCTTCCAGGGCTTCCAGCAGCTGAGCGCCGGTCATGTAGACCACGGCCACCTTGTTGGGATACGGAAGCACCTCAGCCAGCTGTTCCGCACCGAATGTGCCCGCCGGAAGATCAGCGCGCAGATTTCCGCCGTTCCACAGTGCCACCGTGTGCTCAGCATCTGCATCCACCGCCGTATTCCCGGCGGTGACATCATCTTCCTCAAAATACGCATTGATGTTTCCCGAAACGGCAAACCAGCGAAGTGCGTCCGTCCACAGATCACCGAGATTGGTTTCACCCGCCCGGGCAGCATTGTCCGCCCCGCGGAGCACTACCTGACTGGACGCCTGCAGAGTATCATCCAGTGTGATTTCATTGCCATGCGCATCCACAAACGTGGACGCCGATGCGCCTGCGGTCATGGTGCACATTAGACACACGGCCGCTGCATACGCGGTCATTTTCTTCCAAAAGTTCATCCTTCTTATCCTCCTCATATTTTTCTTGCACGAAAAAAAGGCGCCGGAAGACATCTTCAGATGACCTTCGGCACCTTCATGATACCGGTTTCGCTTCCAATTCCCTTTTTTCTGAAAACACCGCCCGCTTCTGCGGGCTTATGGCAGCTATGGCTGCCAGGAGGCATGCTATCATGGCCTGCCTGATTTGTCAATGAAGGCTCCCAAAACTCAGAAAGGGGAACTGCACACAGCAGTTTCCCCGGAGACTGAGTCTGTTTTCACAGGGTATGATCAGCTGGCCGGATGGGCTGCATCCCAGGCTGCCATCTGCTCATCCATGACGGCCTGTCCGCCGCGGTTCATGTATTCCTGAGCCATGGAGGTATACAGGTCGTGGACTTCCTCGGGCTTGCACATGGTACACTTGACCAGGATTTCCTTCAGATACTCATTCCGCTTTCCCATGCATAGTGCCGCAGAAACCGCTTCTGCAGGAATTATCGCCTTGCCGTAGAATAGTAAAATGATACCCTGATTTCTTTCCGGCAGAACATGTGCCGGATGAAAAGGAGTAACTTTATCCATATGAAAGAAAAGCTTACGCTTTCAGACTTTTCCAAATCACAGCTACCGCTGATTTCTGTGGTGGTGCCCGTACATAATTCCGCCCGATATCTGAAGAAAAGTGCGGAATCCATCGCGTCCCAGACATACAAGAATCTTGAAATCCTGCTGGTGGACGATGGATCGTCCGATGAGTCCTCGGAAATTATCGAATCCATTGCCCGCCAGGATGACCGCTTCCGCACCATTCATGCGCTGAAGAGCCACGGCGTTTCCGCCGCCCGCAACAGTGCCATTCAGGCAGCCAAGGGTACATGGATCTGCTCAGCTGACAGTGATGATATCGTTCCGCCACAGGGCATTGAAACCCTGTTCCTGGCCGTGATGGAGCACGGCACGCGCATGGCCATGGGTGCCTACCGCGAGTGTCACGTCACCCAGCATATGCGCTTTACCCGCCCCGTTCCTGCCAAGCCCGGCGTGTTCAATACCCCGAGAGAACTTCAGAAGTATTTCCTGACTTCCGGTGTCAACTTCAACCATATGTGGACCAAGATTTTTCACCGGGACGCTTTTGCCAGCGCGCGCTTTCCGGTGGGCATGATCTATGAGGATATTTATCTTCTGCCCCACCTGCTTGACGCTGCCGGCAGCGGTGCTGTGGTGAACCGGTTTGTCTACAATTATTATGTCCGTCTCAACTCCACTTCCACCAACGTCAATATCCGCCAGCAGATGGACGGCATTCATGCCCGCTTTGCCACGGTCAAGTATATGGAGAAGCATTATCCGGAGTTTGTGCCCCTGGCCAATGATTCCGTCTTCTTCATGGGCTGCAATGTCCTGGGAAAAATCGATCACATCGGCGGACGCGAAGCCGCGCCGCAGGAATGGGACGAAACCCTGCGGCTCATGAATCTCGCCCTGGAAAACAGCTCTCCGGATAATCCGCTCAACCGTGCTGAAGCCATGGCATTGCGCGGGGATCCGAAGCTGGTTTCCAAGCTTTCCCATTTTGTGCTCAAGGCTGATAAAATGCTCTGACAGCGGTATGCTGTCGGTGCCATACCGTTTCTCTGCTCAGAACAAAAACACCGCCGCGTGAAATTATGCGCGGCGGTGATTTTGTATCCGTGTTTCCTTACAGGGCTTCCGCATACCATTGTACGCCATTTCCTTCATGACGCAGATACCATACTTCCCGGAATCCGGCATCCCTTGCCCGCTCCCTCGCTGTATCAAATCCTCCTGTGAGATGCACGGCATCATGGGCATCCGAGGAGATAAGAATCCTTCCGCCGAAGTCATGCAGCGCGCGCAGAAGCGACTGCCTGGGGTAAAGTTCCCTCTTTCTGCCCCGGTTGAACGCACCGCAGTTGATCTCAAAGGGCACATCTTTTCGGCAGAGCGCTTCCATGGCTTCCAGTGCCGGGTCCATATACCTCCGGTCTTCCTCGTCAAACAGACGCATGTCATCATTGAACCGCGTAATGAGATCGAAGTGCCCGACAAAGCTGCAGTCCGTCCGTTCCACCACCTGGCTTTCCAGGGCATAGTAGGCACGGACCATCCGGTAGGGATCTCCTCCGAAACACTGATCTGTCAGCGCCCGGAGATTTTCCGCGGACACGTCCACACCCGTATCCAGTTCCGTATCCACATCCAGAAAGTGAGTGGACCCGATCCGGTATTCCGCGCCTTCCAGCGTTTCCGGCCGGTAAAGCGCGTCCAGTTCCACACCCACCAGAATATCCAGCTTCTCCCGGTACTTTTCCCGGAGCCGACGCACTTCACGCACGTAGACAGGAAAGTCCATATGGATATCCTGATCCATGTGTCCTGAAAACCCCAGAGCTTTCAGGCCCTGCCTGAGTGCCTCCCCGACCATTTCCTCCGGCGTGTTGTTTCCGTCGCACATCCGGGTATGGGTATGATAATTCGCAAGCGTCATTCCCTTACCTTCCTTTCCATACAGAGTGTAACAGAGGAGAATCGTCTGCACAAGATTGTCACGCCATGGAAGAATGTGATAAGATAGATCCATCTGGAAGGAGGAAAACGAATATGGCCTTTGAACCAACCTTTGATTCCCTGTATGCCTATTCCTGTCCGGAATGGTTCCGCAACGCCAAGTTCGGTATCTGGGCGCACTGGGGTCCCCAGAGCGTCCCCATGTTCGGTGACTGGTATGCCCGCAACATGTATATCCAGGGCACGCCCCAGTATGAATACCACGTACGCCACTATGGACATCCCTCGAAATTCGGTTACAAGGACATCTGCGCCCTGTGGAAAGCAGAGCAGTTCGATCCCCACAGTCTTATGGAGAAATATGTGCGTGCCGGCGCCCGCTATTTCGTCTGCCAGGCAACGCACCATGATCATTTCTTCAATTATGATTCCCAGGTCAACCGCATGAACAGCGTCAATGTCGGCCCGCACCGTGACATCGTTCAGGCCTGGCAGGATGAGGCCCGTCTCTTCGGACTGCCCTTCGGCATCACCGAACACCTTGCCGCCTCCTTCAGCTGGTGGCGTGTCAACAAGGGCGCCGACAGCACCGGTCCCTATGCCGGCGTGCCCTATGACGGCAATGATCCCGCCTACAGGGACTTCTATCATGACAATTACGAATACGGCACAGAAAATCCCGGCGTGGCCAGGCCATGGCATACCCGGAACGAAAAGTTCCAGGCCTACTGGCTGAAAGCCGTACAGGAAATGATTGACCGTTTTCATCCGGACCTGCTCTATTCCGACGGCGCGCTGCCCTTCGGTGAGTGCTGGGAGGATGTGGTAAAGCCCATGGTGCCCAGCGAGTACGTGCCCGGCCTCAAGGCAGTGGCGCATCTGTACAACACATCCATCTCGGATCACGGGGAAAACCATGCGGTCTATCTTCAGAAAGACCGGCGTCCGGAAATCTGGAAAGTGGGCACACTGGATATTGAAAAGAGCCAGCTTCCCGGCATTTTTGAGGCGCCCTGGCATACCGATACCTGCATCGGCAACTGGTTCTATGATGTGCACAGTCCCTACAAGTCTCCGGAACAGATCGTGGAGATGGTGGTGGATATCGCCTCCAAGAACGGAACCATGCTGCTCAACGTGCTCCAGAAGCCGGACGGCACCATTGACGATGACGCCGAATGGATTCTGGACCGGCTCGGTGCCTGGTTCTCCGTCGCCGGCGAGGGCATCTATGATACCCGGCCCTGGCATGTCTTCGGTGAGGGCAGCACCCGCGTCAAGATCGAAGGGTTCACGGAAAACAAGACCGACTGGGATGAAACGGATGTCCGCTTCACCTGCAAAGACGGCACGGTGTACGCCTTCCTGATGGGTGCAAAGCCCGGAACCACCGCCGTACTGCGCTCCTTTGCCGACCAGAAGGTGGAAAGCGTCCGCCTGCTCGGCGCCGGAGAGGTTCCCTTCCGTCAGGAAATGGGCGTTCTGCTCTGCCAGCTGCCCGAACAGCTGCCGCTGTTCGCGGCAAACGGCCTGGCCATCAGACTCAGGGCCTGACAAGCCACTCAGAAAACGTTTCAAAAGACAATGCAGGCACAGCCGCCAGATTCCGGCTGTGCCTGCATTTTTCCATCCGGAACATGCTTTTGGGCAATGCACATTCCCTGCATATTCTCTGTTTCTTCCGGATCTGCCTCAGGAAAAGCGGCACACGGCCACATTCAGGTCCAGCGTAACCTCAGGCGATGCATCCTGCGCCAGCCGTTCCTTGTCCATGTCCGAAAGGCCCTGATTCAGCGGCGTCATATACACCAGGTCCTTCCAGACAGCGGCGTCCAGACGCTGCCGGCAGGTCACCCGTTCCACGCGGCACTGCCGGGTATGCTCCTGAAGCCAAGCCTCCACCGAACCCTCTTCGTACAGCGGCATGCCGCGCTTTTCCCGGATTTCCCGAAGGTATTCCCTGCCCGGATAGACTTTCACCAGAACCCCCTCCGGCTTCAGCACCCTGGCAAAGGCGGCGTAGTCCGCGGGCGTCAGTATATCCAGCACCACATCAAACACATCACTGCCAAAAGGCAGATGCTTGATGTCACAGACCATGAACACGCCTCTGCCGCGATGGGCCGCCCGGGTGATGGCTGGCACGGAAAGATCCACGCCGGCACCCATGAGCTCCGGTCTTTGGCCGAGCAGTTCCGTGAGATACCAGCCTTCTCCGCATCCGCAGTCCAGAATTCTCCTTGAACCCTGCGGTATTTCCCGCATGATCGTTTCAAGAACCGGTCTGTAGAGTCCGGACATGTACACGCGCTCTCTTGCTTCGAACAGGGTTTCATCATAGAAACTGTCCATCTTCCGGCTCAGTAGATTCAGATAGCCCTTACGGTTCACATTCAGGGTATGCCCCTTCCCGCAGACCAGGCTGTCTCCCGACCGCTCCAGGGCTTCCCCGCACACCGGGCAGACCATGGCATTCAACCGGGCCAGTTCTGAAAAGACCCGTTCCTTTCCCGTCATAGATTCTCCCCGCAGTCCTCCCCGAGACTCAGATGCGTTTTCCTGAGACCCTTGGGATAATGATTCTTCATGATGCCGTCGGAAATCTTGCCAAACCCGAGGCACAGCCCCTTCCAGCACGCAAGCACCCAGCCGCGTCCCTCCACATCCCGGATTACTTCACCGGCCAGATACTGCAGCGCCTGTTCATCGGTGAGCTGAATTTCAGGAAGTTCCGGCCTTTTGACCGACACAGCCCATGCATGGTCCGGCGTAAAGCGTCCGGAACGCACGCTTCCCAGGTGCAGCCCGCAGCGCAATACCTTCAGGCCCCGCAGTTCCGGACATGTCTCCAGTGATACCAGAGTATCCCCAAAGCGCTGCACCGGGCTATCAAAGGATGCAAACTCCTTCAGCAGCTTCCGGTCCTTGGCCTCCGCCTCCGGAAGTCCCGGCAGTTCCGGGCAGACATCATCGCCCGCCCTGCGGAAGCATGCCACAAACTGGCCTTCCCCGCGGAATCTGTGCGGGTAGCAGGTAAAGTATCCCGGCGTTTCACCGACACCGGGAAGCGAGAACATCTGCATCTGAAACTCCGGAAAATGTTCCAGAAACCACGCGGCATTGTCCTCATTTTCCAGATGATTCAGCGTACATGTGGAATACACCAGGCGCCCGCCCGGCCGCACCATACCCGCTGCAGCAGCAAGAATCTCCCGCTGCCGCTTCTGACAGCCTTCCACGCCGCTCATGGACCATTCGCTCCGGCTTTCCGGTACACGCCGGAACATGCCTTCTCCGGAGCAGGGTGCGTCCACGAGAACAGCATCAAAAAAAGCCGGCCAGCGCCTGCCCAGCTCCGCAGGCTCTGCACTGACGACAAGGGCATTAGTGATTCCCATGCGCTCAAGATTCCCGGACAGCACTCTGGCCCGGGACGGCACAATCTCATTGGAAGCCAGCAGGCCCCGGCCTTCCATCGCCGCGGCAATCTGCGTGGACTTGCCGCCCGGTGCAGCACACAGGTCCAGGATGCGCTCGCCCGGCTGCGGACAGAGTACGGCCGCGGGCAGCATGGCCGCGGGCTCCTGCAGATAATACAGCCCTGCCTCATGGGCGATCATGGCACCCGCGGGCGACTGCTCTTCCAGATAATACCCGTCCCGGGCATAGGGAATCCGTTCGAGTACGCCCGGGATTTTCGCATCCGTCCGACTCCTTTTTCCGCCGAACCGCAGACCTCTTACCCGTTCTTCCTCAAGAGCGCGCAGCAACGCATCCGCCTCGTCTCCGAGCTGCTGGCGCATAAGGCTGACAAAGGCATCCGGCAATCCTGTCATGTTCTGTTCCCCCGACGGTGTCTTGTTCTGGGAATGGAAGCGTTCACACCGGGTTCCTTCCACTGCGGAGGGATATAGGGCTCATGAAAAGCTTCCCGCTTGTCTCCGGCCTGCATAGGTGCTTCATATCGGATACGCGGCACCCGATCATCCTCATCTGTCAGCAGTGTCAGCAGCCGCTTCCGGTTCTTTTTCGGCAGGTTCTGACTGCGGCGGCGGCGTTCCGTTACATCCGCCGGCATCTCCTCATCCTTTTCCACCTGCCCGCTCATTTCATCGCCCCAGTACCCGTCCGTGGTGAAGTCCATGTACTGCAGCTCTTCCAGCGGTTTGGCCTCCACGCCTTCCTCCACTTCATAGACGTCATCTTCCGGCGGCACATATCCCATGCGCACCTGCTCCTCGGTGGTCACGGAGACGGCGGAAAAAGCTGATCCAGACACGGTGCGGCTGCCATCTGAGCATGTAGACAATCCCGTCCACCACAAGGCCTGCAGCGCACATGCAGATTGCCGACACTTTCCAGTTGGCGGCAATCCATTCCATAAGACCGCCGCTTTCCGGACTGGAAAGAGCGGTATACAGGCCGTTGGCCGCATACCGCACCCAGAAAAGAATGAAACTGATCACCGAATTGATCAGACTGTTCACGGCCAACGCTCCTTTCAAAAGCAGGCCTGTCACGGGGACAGGCCTGCAGATCTTTACCGGGTACGAATGCTGGTGGCCACGGTGGCAGGTATGACCTGAGCCGTATACTCAACCGTCTCGCTGTCAGAAATAGCGCACTGGATATCCAGATTATAGTCCCCGTCCTCCAGCCCGCTGGGATCCACGGTCAGCCGGATCTGACTGGCCTTGAGATTGTCCAGCCAGTTTTTGGGACCGGTCACCTGAACGGTGGCATACCGTTCTCCAAGGGAAACGCTTCTCCCGGACTCGGAATACGCGATGTTCACCCGCAGATCCTGGAAGCTCCGGGTCGCGATGACACTGCCGATGGTGACCGCCACGGTCACGGAATCCTGGCTCACGTAGACCAGTTCCGAGGGCTTGCGCAGCTTGATGGCCTGATTGAAGCTTTCAGATTTTCCGCTCACATCGACCTGGGTCTGCGCAAAGATGTCCGACAGTTCCTGAAGCGTGTCCGAAGGCCCTGCCGCCACCACGGTTTCCGGAGAAATCGTGACAGACTTGACTTCATATCCTTCCGCAGGCGTGCCCACAAGCAGACCCACATCCGAGAAAGCCAGAGTCTTTTCCGGATAGAGTGCCTGTTCCACAATCACGCTGTCCAGCAATACAGACTCGCTGGTGACTTCGATCAGGCTTGTGTCCACGGCTCTGCCGCGGCTGTCCACCAGGGTAAAGGGCACAAGCGTCAGGATCGTTCCCTCTTCCTCCGGAAGCTCGGACAGGTCCATGACCGCTTCTGCCCGGGCCACCGTTTCCAGCAGCTCTCTCGGACCGCTGATGGCGATCAGGGGCGGATCCAGCGTGGCACTGGTGGCATACCAGCCTTCCGGCGGCTGGTTTACGGTTTCCAGCACCAGCGGAATCCGGAAACGCGTGATATACTCGTCCACCGTCACTTCGGCAGAGGCCGGAATCACTTCCTGAACACTGCCGTATGCAGCGGAATTGGTCCAGACATACTTGACCGTCTGTGTGCCCGTGGAGCGCACCCTGCTCAGATCAAGGCGCACATTATAGTTGGATGCCTGTGCTGTCTGATACTGAAGCTGGGGAACACTGGCGCGCACGGTCAGTCCGGAAAGCACGCCGTCCATGGATGAGGTGACAATATAGCCGTTCCGCTTCATGGTATCCCCACCGGTAAGCGAGGCGGTTACATCCGTCAGGATTTTTTCACGGGTCAGCGTGGCATCCTGGGAAATCAGGCCTGCCCACAGACCCATGGCGAGAATCAGAGAAACAATTTTGTAGCCCAGGTTATGCGTCAGCATGTGAAGCACACGCAGCAGCAGATCCTTCAATGATTTTCCTTTCCTTTCACTGTTCCGGACCGGAGGAGTGGTGTATTCATTCATCCCAGCTCCTCCTTCCTGGCTCTGGACAGCCTGTGCATCATGCCAGTCAGGAGAGATTCCTTCTTCTCCTCATACATGCTTCCCAGTTCAGCCTGCAGGGTCCGCTCATCCAGATGCCGGATCAGTTCCCCTGCCCTGGCGATGGAAATCACGCCAGTTTCCTCGGACACGATCAGAGCCACCGCGTCCGTGGTCTCGCTGACACCCAGGGCAGCACGGTGCCGGGTTCCCAGCTCACGGTTCACATCCCGCTTTTCCGTCAGATTCAGGATGCACGCGCCTGCCACCACCCGGGTGCCACGGACAATCACGGCTCCGTCATGGAGAGGCGTATTGGGTTCAAAGATATTTTCCAGAAGCGGGGCGGAGATCCGGCCATCGATGGCGGTACCGGTCTCGATCAGATCCTGAAGTCCCGTCTTCTGTTCAAACACAATCAGGGCACCGACGCGGCGCCGGCTCAGATCCAGGCAGCACTGCACGATTTCCTGGACAACTCTCGAATTCTCATCCGGCGCGCTCTTCTTCTGTCCGGGCTCCAGCACGGCTCCGCGACCCATCTGTTCCAGAATGGCTCTCAGCTCCGGCTGGAAAAGCACCACCAGCACCACAGCACCATTGCTGAGAATGGTATTGAGCAGCCAGGTCAGGGCGGTCATGCCGAAGAGATTACTGACAAATGTCATTACCACAAGCAGAAACAGGCCCTTGAGCAGAGAAATGCCGCGGGTATGGCGGATCAGGCTCAAAAGCTCATAAATGATAACGGTTACAACGAGAATATCGAGAATCTCTATAATTCCGACTCTGTGGGTCAGATTCCAAAATGCGTTTTGAAAGGTCTGCCAGTCCAGCGTCATTCTATCATCCTTTCCCCGCATTTAATTGCACATTCGCACTTTATTATACAACATCCCGCAATCGATGAACAGCCAATAACAAAACTTTTTCATCTGTCCGTGAAGAAAACCGACTATGGTTTCCGCCTGTCGAAAAATGGGAGCAGCCGCATACACCGGCTGCTCCCATGATTCTCTTTCCCCTGTCAGACGTGAAGTTCTGCCTTTGCGCCAAGCAGCTGCGCATTTTCCTGGAGCATGGGACGGATCACCTGATTCAGGAATTCCTCCACCTGCTCCGCGCTGCGTCCGATATAGTGGGACGGTTCCAGCACATCTTCCAGGTCCCCGCGGGTCACGCCGAAAGCCGGGTCCGCGCAGATCCTGTCGATGAGATCGTTTTCTCCGCCCTCTTCCTTGATGTACTGACCTGCAGCCTGGGCATGCACGCGCAGCTTTTCATGCAGTTCCTGACGGTTTCCGCCGCGGCGCACGGCATCCATCATGATGTTCTCCGTGGCCATGAAAGGCAGTTCCTTCATGACTCTGGCCCGGATCACCTTCGGGTACACCACCAGGCCATCGCAGACATTGAGCATGATATTCAGAATGGCGTCCACGGCCAGGAAGCCTTCCGCCACGGAAATCCGCTTGTTGGCGGAATCGTCCAGTGTCCGCTCAAAGAACTGGCAGGACGTGGTCAGCGCTCCGTTCATGGCATCCGTCATGACATAGCGGGCCAGGGCATCAATGCGCTCGCAGCGCATGGGATTGCGCTTATATGGCATGGCGGAGGAACCGATCTGCTTCTTTTCAAACGGCTCTTCCATTTCCCGGAAGCTGGCCAGGAGACGCATGTCATAGGCAAACTTGCTGGCGCTCTGGGCAATGCCGGACAGCACGCTCAGCACCTGGTAGTCCACTTTTCTGGAATAGGTCTGGCCGCTCACCGGCACAACGCGGCTCATGCCGAAGCTCTCAGCGATCTCCTGCTCCACGGCCAGCACTTTCCGGCTGTCCCCGTCAAAAAGCTCCACAAAGCTGGCCTGGGTGCCCGTCGTGCCCTTGGACCCGAGCATGGCAAGATGTTCCAGACGATGATCCACTTCCTGCACATCCATGTACAGTTCATTCATCCACAGACTGGCGCGCTTGCCCACCGTGGTCAGCTGCGCAGGCTGCAGATGCGTATATGCAAGGCAAGGCAGCGCACGGTAGCGCTCCGCAAAATCCGCCAGAAGGCTGATGACGCTCACCAGCTTCTTCTTCACCAGCTGCAGGGCATCCCGCATGATCAGGATGTCGGTGTTGTCGCCCACATAGCAGGAAGTGGCACCCAGATGAATGATCGGTGCCGCTTTGGGGCACTGCAGGCCGTAGGCATAGACATGGCTCATGACATCATGACGGACTTCCCGCTCGCGCTGCTGCGCCACTTCATAGTTGACGTTATCCTTGAACGCTTCCAGCTCCGCAATCTGCTCATCGGTGATGGGCAGGCCCTGATGCTGCTCGGCCCGGGCCAGCGCAATCCAGAGGGCACGCCAGGTGCGGAACTTCTTATCGTCGGAAAAAAGATACTGCATCTCATCGCTGGCATAGCGGGTGGAAAACGGGCTCACATACCGATCATGCATGACAGTTCCTCCTCACATCAAGAAACGGCCGCACAAGTGCTGCCGTCTCAGAAAACATTACTGGTTCTGGTTGGTCATTTCCATGTCCCACTCACCGTTGGCGGGATCAATCTTCACAGTCAGAAGCGAGATCCGGTTCTCGGCATCCAGGGCTTCCCAGACCGCCTCATGAATTTCCTTGAGGCTGCCCTCGATCTTCACGCCGCGGGGCTCGCCCTCAAAGGAAGGCAGAGGACTTCCGTTGCCCTGATAGGTGTGAATCAGACGTCCGGAGCCCGGCTGCAGGTTTTCATACTCATAGAAGTAGCGCTGTACGCCGCTGCCTTCATTCATGCTCTTGAGAATCGAAAGATTGAAGAAGCAAGTTCCGTCAGCCACCCTGACAAGGCCGGAAATTCTGGGAGTGAAGTTCGGAGCATCAGGCTCGAAGGTCCGCGTGCGCAGAGCGTCGGCGAAGCTCTTGCCGGCTTCCAGATAATCGCGGATCGTATCCGTCTGATCACCGTTGGTGATAATAAAGGTACCGCCCTGCAGATGACGGAGCGGGGCATAAATGATCAGACTGGGGTCAATCATCTTGCTCTCGTCAAAAGCACGGGTTTCCACCGTATCCGCATCGGTCTTTACGAAAATGCGGTTGCGGCTGTTGGCGCTGCGGCCCATGATAAAGTAGGAAATAATGGCATTCCCTTCGGTATCCCGGCCCAGAAGAATGCCGCGTCCCGGATAGGAGTTTCCGCAGAGGAGCTCCTGAATGCGTTTTTCTTCCACGATAGTATCCTTTCTCACTCGCCCAGAATTCTGGAGGAGATTTCTTCGTATGCTTCTTCCACGCCGCCCATGTCCCTGCGGAAACGGTCCTTGTCCAGCTTCTCATGGGTCTTGCTGTCCCAGAAGCGGCAGGTATCCGGGCTGATTTCGTCCGCCAGCACGAGCTTTCCGTCGCCGGTGATGCCGAATTCCAGCTTGAAGTCGATCAGGTCCACGCCGATGTCATGGAAATACCGGATCAGCAGCTGATTGATCTTCAGCGCATACTTGGCAATATCTTCCATGGTGCGGTCATCCGCCCAGCCCATGGCGGCGATATGATATTCATTGACCATGGGATCGTCCAGCTCATCGCACTTGTAGCAGTACTCGATGACCGGCTTGCGCATGGGGGTTCCCTCAGGCAGGCCGAGACGCTTGGAGAGACTGCCGGCAGCCACATTGCGCACGATGACTTCCAGGGGTACGATGGACACCTTGCGGACCACCGTCTCACGGTCGCTGATTTCCTCCACAAAGTGGGTGGGAACGCCATTCTTTTCCAGCATCTTCATCAGATGGTTGGTCATGCGGTTATTGATGCTGCCCTTGCCCTGAATGGTGCCCTTCTTCTTGCCGTTGAGTGCAGTGGCATCGTCCTTGTAGGAAACAATCACGAGATTGGGGTCGTCGGTCGCAAATACCTTCTTGGCTTTTCCTTCATAGAGCTGTTCAAGTTTCTTCATAATTCTTTTCCGGTTTCCCGGACCGCCTTTCTCTTAGTCGATCACAAGTTCCTGGTCTTTCTTCACAACCGTGTCATGCATGCTTCGGCGCATATCCTCCAGCTTCTGCGCAACTTCGCTGTCTTCCAGCGACAGAATCTGTGCGGCCAGAAGTGCCGCGTTCTTGCTCCCGTCAATGGCTACCGTGGCCACAGGAATGCCGGAGGGCATCTGGACCGTGGACAGGAGTGCATCCAGACCATCGAGTGTGGAGCTTTTCACCGGAATACCGATCACCGGCAGCGTGGTCTGCGCCGCCAGCGCTCCTGCGAGATGGGCTGCCTTCCCGGCTGCCGCAATCAGCACGCCGAAACCCTTTTCCCTTGCTTCCTTTGCGAAGGTCATGGCTTCCATCGGTGTGCGATGAGCAGAAAACACATGAGCCTCAAACGGGATTCCCAGGTCTTTCAGGGTCTTGAATGCGTCCCTGAGGACCGGCAGATCACTGTCGCTGCCCATGATCACTGCTACTTTCCTCATGATCATCGTCCTTTCCGAAATATCCGGAGTGTTTCTCCGAACATTCATGGGGATTGTAAGTGCATTGTACGGGATTGTCAAGGTGAAAAACGATTCTTCTGAAAAGAACTTTCGGCTTTTGCACAATTTGGTGGACATTGGACAAAAACAGTCCGTTTCGTTTTCCGGTTCGACAGCTTTCCTGCCCCGGTTCCGGTGCATCATGCCGGGATTTTTCCGGCATGAACGGAAAAAGCTCCTCCCTGTCCGGGAGGAGCTAAAATACCGATTATCTGGAACCCTTGTCGTAGGGAATGCCTTCCGCCTTCGGCGCATGGGAAGCCTTGGAGGTGAAGGCCAGCACAATCAGACAGACAATATAGGGCATCATGTTGTACACGTTGCCGGGGAGATTCAGGGATACCAGGAACGGGAAACCCGTATACGTGTTGGACAGTGCGCGGAACAGTCCGAAAATCAGGGCTGCCAGGGCAATGCGCGTCGGTTTCCACTGGCCGAAGATCATAACAGCCAGAGCCAGGAAGCCGAAGCCGGCAACGCCGTTTTCAAACTTCCAGATGGAAACGCCGGCCAGAATGTAGCACAGTCCGCCAAGACCGCCCAGGGCACCGGAAATCAGAACGCCGGCCCAGCGCATCTTGTACACATTGATACCCACGGAAGCAGCCGCCTGGGGATGCTCGCCGCAGGCCATCAGTCGAAGGCCGAAGCGGTTCTTGTAGAGCACAAAGTACACAATCACCACGGCAAGCACGGCCACCAGCATGAACCAGTTGAACTCAAAGCCGTTGATGTTCACAATGAACATTCTTCTCGCGTTCACATACTCGATCTCGGAAGAATGGTTGTCAGGATTGGCAGCGGTGTTCATGGCCTTGACCAGAACGGTGGCCGCAGCCGTAGCCAGCAGGTTCATAGCCGTACCGACCAGCGTCTGGTCAGCATTGAAGTGAATGGCTGCCACGCCCAGCAGACACGAATACAGCATGCCTGCCAGGATGGCGGCAATCATGGCACAGACTACCATCACCACGGGCGTGGTCGTGCTCAGGGTGCTCATGCACAGTGCACCGCCCAGAGCGCCCACCACCATGATGCCTTCCAGACCAAGGTTGATAATGCCGGAGTGCTCTGAAATGCATCCGCCCAGAGCAACCAGCAGGAGAACAGAGGCGAAGATCAGGGTATATTGGATCAGAAGCAGCATTTACTTGTTCGCCCCCTTCTTTTCTTCGCTCTTCGTGAGCATCTTGTTCATGGTCATCTTGATGAACAGCACGAATCCGCACAGATAAATGATCACGGAGGAAATCACATCAGAAATCTGGGAGGAATAGAAATTGGTGTTCACATACTGACCACCGTCGGTGATATGCTGGATAAAGAACGAGGAGAAAATGGCGCCAATGGGATGCAGTCCGCCAAGGAACGCAGCGGCGATACCGTTGAAGCCCATGCCGGGCACGGAAGACTGGGTGCATTCCCAGCGCATATAGCCCGTCTGATACAGCATGGAAGCGCCCAGACCTGCCAGGGCACCGGAGATGACCAGAGTCAGGATGATATTGCTGTTCTGAGCCATGCCGGCGTATTTAGCGGCGTTCTTGTTGTTGCCGGTGGCCTTCAGTTCGTAGCCGAGCCTTGTCTTTTCCAGAAGAATCCAGACAAGAATGGCAATGATGACGGCCAGCGGCACGGCAATGGTCACATTGGTGTTGCCATTGAACAGCTTGTCGATGCCCGCCGTCGGAAGCATGGAGCCGGGATTGACCTTGTTCAGGTACAGGGTATAGGGACTGGCGGATTCCTTGACATTGCTCAGAATGGTATTGGCCGTATACAGGGCAATCCAGTTGAGCATGATGCCGGAAATGACCTCATTCACATTGCAGTACGCCTTCAGAACACCGACCGCGGCACCGAACAGGGCAGCGCAGACCATGGCGAAGAGCATGCAGGGCAGCCAGCCCCAGCCCCAGGCCAGAGCGGCATACAGGCAGGCACAGGAACCTGCCACGTACTGTCCGGCAGCACCGATGTTGAACAGACCGACCTTATAGGCGAAGAGAATGCTCAGCGAGCACATGATCAGCGGCATGGTCTTGGCCAGGGTATTGCCGAACTGCTTGAGCTGGCTTGCGGGGCGGCTCCAGGTAAAGAAGTTCTTCACCACATTGAGAATGGATTCCGCGGCACCGGCCGGATTGATGCACAGAAGGACGATAAATCCGATCAGAAGGCCCAGCAGAATACAGATGACGGACGCAATAAAGGCCTGAACACCAGGATTCTTCAGAACTCTCTTCATACGCTCACCTTCTCTCTCTTGGCACCGGCCATGTACAGACCCAGTTCTTCCTGCGTGGTCTTCTTCGGGTCAAGCTCGCCCACAATCTCGCCTTCATACATGACCAGGATCCGGTCCGGAACATCCATGACCTCGTCCAGTTCCAGGGAGATCAGCAGAACGGCTTTGCCTGCGTCACGCTGGGCCACCAGCTGCTTGTGGATGAACTCGATGGCACCTACGTCCAGACCGCGGGTAGGCTGCACAGCCACCAGCACTTCCGGCTGCTTGTCGATTTCGCGGGCAATAATGGCCTTCTGCTGGTTGCCGCCGGACATGGAGCGGGCGGCCGTGATGGAACCCTGACCGGAGCGGACGTCATACTCACGGATGAGCCTGTCGGAATACTCACGGATATTCTTCCGCCGCAGGAAACCGATCCGGTGCGTGAACCTGGATTCAAAGTAGGTCTGCAGCACCAGATTGTACTCCAGGGAATAATCCAGCACGAGACCATGCTTGTGACGGTCTTCCGGAATATGGCTCATGCCGCTGGTGGAACGCTTGCGGATGGAAGCCTTGGTGATGTCCTTGCCTTCCA
>CACYNZ010000145.1 GCA_902775835.1 uncultured Eubacteriales bacterium
TCCAGAGCAATCAGCGCCAGCTTCAGATTCATGGCAAAACCGACAGCCGGCACGTCACGTCCGAACCTTGCGGGAAGACCATCATAGCGTCCGCCAGACAGAAGCACCTGTCCCAGTGTCCCTGTCTGCACCCGGAAAACCGTGCCGGAATAGTAGGCGGCCTCCTGTGCCATGCCCAGATCGTAGGAGATTTCCTCATGAATCCCCCATGTTCTCAGCATGTCCACCACCTGGCGGAGATTCCTGAGCGCCGACAGGCAAACTTCACTTTCCGTCATGCTCTCCGCCGTCTCCAGTACGCGCTCATCCCCGTACAGCATGGGAAGCCGCATCAGCTTTCCGGAAAGATCCTCAGGAAGATTCCGGCCATGGAGGTAGATCTGAATGCCCAGTGAATTCTTCTCCTCCACCAGCGAACGCACTTCTGAAACGTCTTCCGGTGAAAGCCCAGCCTCCTCCATGAATCCGGAAAAGAAAGCAGCCTGGCCAAGCTCCAGCTGGAAATCCCTGATTCCCGCACTGCGAAGGCTTTCCACAGCCAGGGCAATCACTTCCGCATCCGCTTCCGGTCCTTTGACACCCATGAGTTCCACGCCGGCCTGAGTCTGTTCCGAGAGCATGGAAAGTGTATCCCTCTCATATTTGCATGCATTCTGAAGATAGCACAGACGCAGAGGCAGCTGCTGATCCTTCAGCCGTCCAGCAGCAAGCCTCGCCGCTGGCATGGTGCTGTCAGGACGCACAGCCAGAATCTGTCCTTCCTGATCAAATGTCTTCCATACATGCTCCGGCCGGAAGCCCCAGGTTTCATCACTCAGGGCTTCATAGTATTCCAGGATGGGCGTTTCTATCTCCTGATAGCCCCATCTCGTAAACAGTTCCCGCAGTTCGCTCTCGAGCATCCGCTTGGCACGGCACTCAGAGGGCAGTGTATCCTGCATTCCGCCGGGAATCTGAAGTCGTCCTCTCGTCATACTGCCTCCAATTTATCGTGTTAAAGTGGTAACGTGTGAAATTCTACTTCATCCGTCACCATCTGTCAAGGTCATGCCTTCCTGAAATTATACGTACAATCTTCTTCCTGCACAAGGTTTCCCATGCCCCGGGCGGATGAAAAAACCGGAACCGGCGTACTGCCGATTCCGGACATGATGCAGTATTGTCTGCAGATCAGTTGTTCTGCATAAAAGCAAGGACTTCTGCGGGAGAGATGACTGTGCTGTAGCGCGTTTCACCCACTACAAGCTCCAGACTCACTTCCTTCTCAGTATCCTGAAGTTCAAACAGCTGAGCGGACTTGCCGAATCCGCCGATAGGCGCATATCCGAACTGAGTCATGGGGAAAGCGTATCCGTCCGTATCGGCGGGATCCGTCAGCTTGATCCACTCGTCCACATCAATGATGCCAAAACGGGGCGGATCAGTGACCAGATCATTGAAATCAATCGATTTGATTTCCTTTCCGTTCTGGTACGCCCGCAGCCCGGGTGTTGCAGCGGTTCCGATGGTCCCGATGTTCTCCACGTCCTGGGTGACAATCAGATAATCCTTTTCCTCGGAAGCGTCATGCCAGACAGCGCAGCCTTTTACTGTGAAGCGGTACAGAAAGCCGATGGCCTCCGTGCCAACCTCATATGTCCACTCTTCCAGCGGGAAGAAGGCTCTTTCCTGGGATTCCACCGGAGCTTCCACATCAAAGGAACCGCTCATCAGGGTAAGCAAAACCATCATCAGAGACAGTACTTTTAACATTCCGATCCACTTCCTTTTTTTCTGTTATGATTGATTTTAGCACAGGACATATGCATTTTCCAGTCTGTCAGCCATTTTCAGCACAAACAGACTGTTTTTTCCACGTTTCACGCCGTCTCATCACATGAATTCAAGCAGTTCCCTGCGAACATCATCCATCCGGCTGTCTGACAGACCGAAATCCATCTCCTTGTAGCTCCAGGCACAGCGCGCAATGCCGAAGCGTTCAAATGCCGCATGAATCTGCCTGTACCATTTGAGTGCTTCCTCCGGTGCGGCACGGTCAATCACGCCGTACTCCCCGCAGTACAGTTCCGTCCCGTTTTTCTCTGCTGCCCTGACTGCAGGCTCAAAGACTTTTTCAAAAAAGTCCGCCTCCACTCCGGCCTCATCCCATGTAAGACGCACGCTCTGATCGAGATCGCGAACCCAGTAGGCACCCTGATGCGTGAACTTCAGCGGCTCATAGCAGTGAAAATTGTGCACCACCCGGGCGTCTGCCGGCGGATCCAGGGCAGGAACCGCGTGGGCACTGTTGTTATGATACCCGCCTACCAGAATCACATGATCCGGCGCATGACGCCGGATTCTGCGGATACACTCCGCGGCAATCCTGTTCCAGGCATCCATAAAGGACGGGTCTGTCACTTCATTGAGCAGTTCAAACGCCACATGATCAGGGTCATCCGCGAATCTGGAAGCCATTTCCTCCCAGAGCCGGTAAAACCGCTCCTGATACACTTCACTGCTGAAGAAACCGGTTTCCTGTTCCCCTTCATCAAAGGAGAAGCCGGCTGTCTTGTGCAGATCAATCACCAGATTCAGCCCGTGCTTCCGGCACCAGGACCAGGCTGTCCGTATCCGGCTGAACCCCTCCTCCTTCATGCCTGTTCCATCCGCATTTTCCAGCACATTGTAATCCACGGGCAGACGGACGTGGTCCAGGCCCCAGGAAGCAATCCGGGCAATATCCTCCTCCCGGATAAACGTATCCAGACGTTCCCTTGAATAATCACACTGACTCAGCCACCCGCCAAGGTTCACACCCCGGGCAAATCCCATTTCCTTCAGCATAGCTGTCGCTCCCTTTTTCATATACATGGATATACGCACAAATCCATGTCTTCATCTGGATTATACGCGCATCCACTTTCTCCGCGCAATACTCCGGGAATCATCATTTTCTCACATTGCATTGACTTTGAGTCCACTTCAACCTGTATAATGCAGCAAATCCCGTACGCATTCCGCCTGCTTCTCCTCCTGTCTCCGCGCGGTCATCCCAGCCAGGAGAAACAGACCCATCCGCAAAGAAAGAAGGGCCATGCACTATGGAACCATTCCGCCATTTCAGTGTTGCCAGCTATATGTTCGCTTGACCGCCAGCGTCGCCGGGGATTCGGATGACCGCTGGGTGTTCACCGAAGACAATCCGGCCCGGGAACTGATGACTGCTGCACACCTTGCCTGTATTTCGCGTGCTCTGGCTGATTTCAATCCTGAACTCTCCCGGGAGGCGCTGGACGTGTCCACGCATCTGATGCTTCATACGCGTCTTACCGACGATCTCCCTGTCTGCACAGCCAGGCTTCACGCCGCAGCGGAGCTTCTTCTGACTACCGGAGAAAACAGGTATTCTGATATTCTGATGTCAGAGACTGACCTGATCTCAGAAAACATGAAGCGTCTTGGATCGATCGCTGCACGTGTTGCGGACCGTCTGCCTCCGTCTTTCACGGCGGCAATCTATCCTGCTCTCAGGGCGTGGAGAGCCGAACTGGATTCCCCTTCATCGGAAACTCCCTACGGCGTCCCGTACTGACCGCACATATGGGGTGCCGGATGGATGATTCAGCAGATGGGCTGCGAACATTATTTCCTCACCAGGGCTTTCCCGGACCTCTTTCCCCCGGAGCTCACCTGCCGCGCCCTTGATTTTGTGCTGGGCTGTCATCCGGGAAACAGTGTTTCCTTTGCCTCCGGCGTCGGTGCATCCTCCGTAACCACAGCCTACGGATTCAATCGCGCAGACGCATCCTATATTCCGGGCGGCGTTGTCTCGGGAACAGCGCTGATCAAGCCGGATTTCCCGGAACTCAAGCAATGGCCCTATCTGTGGCAGCAGACAGAATACGTGCTGGGTGGCGGTTCTTCCCGGTTCCTTTTCCTGGTTCTCGCCGTGCAGGATCTGCTGAAACAGCTATAAAAGGCTTCTCCACTTCAAAACCGGTTCAGCGCACTCATGCTGAACCGGTTTCCTTTGCTGATCATGGATTCGACCGTTCATGATTCATGGTCATCCAGCAGTTTCCTGAGCATCCGTTCCCGGTTTTCCAGGAACAGTCTGGTCACACTGTAGCTTTCCGTATCCTCATAGGCACATGGCCGGATGCCGTCAGAGGAAAACTCCAGGATCTCCGCATCCGGAGTCCCCAGCAGTATGGGCGAATGCGTGGCAATGATAAACTGTGATCCGGCAGCAGCCATACGGGCTATATAGATCAGCAGACTGAGCTGCCGCTGCGGAGACAGTGCAGCTTCAGGTTCATCCATAAGATACAGTCCCCGGCGCTCTGAGCCACTCAAAAACTCCAGAAAGCTTTCACCATGGGATACCTTGTGATAATCCGGCATCGTCCCGTCATCATATTCCTTCACGATTGTGGTCGCCACGTTGAAAAAGCTTTCCGCCCGGAAGAAGTACCCGGCTCTGGGCATGATCGGACCTCTGACAAGCCGGACAGCGTCCGCCAGGCTGGATACATCATCATACGTGCTGAAATGATAGTTCTTCGTTCCGCCTTCTGCATTGAATCCACTGGAAACAGCAAGGGCTTCAAGCAGCGTGGATTTTCCCGAACCGTTTTCACCGGCAAAAAATGTCACCTGTCTGTGAAATGCCAGCTGTGAAAGACTCTTCAATGCCGGGATAGACCACAGGTACGATGCCCGTTCCACCTGTCCCCAGTCAATGCAAACGGATCGGATATACAACTGCTTCATCATTCATTCCCTTTCTGTATGGCGGGTCCTGGATAATAATCGGTTCTTTTGAACACCCGACACATGCATGATCATGGAATTCCTTGTGTCCTTTACTTCGGCATGATATCATTACGATATTAACCCTGTCCAGTGAGGTGCTTCATGACGATATTGGTAGATATGGATGACACGATTGAACAGCTCCTGAAAGCATGGATCCGCCGTATCAATGAAAAGTACGGATACAGTGTCACGCTCGATCAGATTACGGACTGGAATGTCGCCGCACCTTACCCCGGGCTCACCCATCATCAGGTATACAATGTGCTGCATGAGCCCGGTTTCTGGAAAACAGTTGAGCCCATTCCCGGAGCCGCTGAAGGTCTGAAACATTTTCTGGAACAGGGGCATGAAGTGTTTATCGTTACGGCAACCCAGCGAGAACATCTGCAGGAAAAGATGGACGATGTTCTGTTCCGGTATTTTCCTTTTCTCACCTGGGAACAGGTTATCATTACTGGCAAAAAACAGATGATCAACGGTGATGTGCTTATTGATGACGGTATTCATAATCTGGAAGGCGGAGCCTATCAGAAAATTCTGTTTTCCGCTCCTCATAACCGTTCCTATGATGCTCCCGCACACGGTATGATTCGCGCCGATTCGTGGGAAGACGTAGTGGCCATCATTGATCAAATGGCCTAAAAGAAAAAGCCCTGAGAAGGCTTATAAATACTAGCTTCTCAGGGAATCAAAGTAGCGGGATTCGAACCCGCAGCCTTTTGTTCCCAAACTCCCCGAAACTGGTTTGCCTAGCGTTTCTGAATTGCGAGAAATGCCGTAGTTAAGGCCTTTTGGATTGTACATCGTTTTCCGAAGATGTCAATTTTCGGATGGATTCCCCCCAAATTCCCCCAAAAGGAAACAAGCAAGAATGCCTATGGAATAAGGATAGTCGAAGTATAGTTTTAGGAAATGAATGGCAGCATGAAACGATATTATCCTGATTGCAAGCGGCGTTTCTATCAGGGATGTGTCGGCCCACCTGGGACATGCTCAGACAAGCACCACCATGGACATATATGCTCATGCGCTCAGAGATGCCGAGGAAAAAGACAGCTTCAGCTTTTGACCAGGCAATGAAAGCAGCCAGGAAGAAGGCTTGAGAACATGAATTCAGGCCGACTCCCACCAAAACTCCCACCAAATTCAGAAAAGAGGTGTTGTTATGAAAAAAGAAAAGCCCTGAGAAGCCTTATAAACATTAGCTTCCCAGGGAATCGAAGTGGCGGGATTCGAACCCGCGGCCTTTTGGTCCCGAACCAAACGCGCTACCAAACTGCGCTACACCTCGCCAAAGCCGATAATGGGACTCGAACCCATGACCTGATGATTACGAATCAGCCGCTCTACCAGCTGAGCTATATCGGCAAGGTCAACAGGCAGGATTATAACAGATGAAGTCCCATTTGTCCAGTATTAAATTGTTTTCCTTAGTTTATTCCAAGGATTTTTTTCGGTTGTTTCTCTGTCAGGCTGTAAGCCATATCCTCACCATAATCCCTGACAAGCATATCATGGCACGCAAGCATGTTGCACGCCCTGCTGCTTACATTATGGCTGTCCGATGCAGCAACATCAATCAGCCGCTCCTTCAGAGCATATTTTGCAAACCGATCGCCGAAAAAGCCATGGGCCTTGAGCACTGTATTACAGTTCATCTGCAGATAAACCCCATAACTGTCATGGAGCTCGTGCAGCCGCTTCATATTCTCATGAAGACACATATACCGCTCCACATGAGCAATCACCATGTTCAGCCCATGATTGCCCATGTCCCTGCAGGCATGACAGATCAGGTCCCATTCCACATTCGGCATAAACTCCACAAGAACGCTGCTGGTTCCGGCCAGGGTAGGGATTTCAGACTGAACTGCCATTCTTGCGGCGGCATCGGTGTAGAGAATCTCACAGCCGGAATACAGCGTAAGCGCCAGACCTTCCTGCGCAATCCAGTCTCCCAGCTGCCGGATATGATCCATATACGTATCCCAGGGGAAAGGACGATGCCCAGGCGTACAATGGCTGCTGCAGCAGATTGAAGTTACCTGGTTTTCCAGTGCCTTACGGATCATTGCCTGGCTCATTTCAAAATCTCTGGAGCCGTCATCCACACCAAAAACCAGATGATGATGTATGTCTATCACGGTTATTTTTCGTCTTTCTTATATTCGTAATGCGAATAATGGGAATAAGTATAATAGTGATTCTTATAATAATTCCGCTCAGACAGCGTACGGATGCTTACACGGTTAATTATGCAGCCGATCACCTTGCAGCCAGACTGTTCGATCTGACGTACAGAATCGATCACTTCACCCTTGCGGCGCTTGCCGTACTCCACAACCATGACCGCACCATCACAGCTCTTGGCGATCACCGCTGAGTCAATCACCAGACCGACAGGCGGCGCATCCACCAGAACCAGATCGAACATATTGGCCAGTTCATCCATCATCTGGGAAAAATACACGGAATCGAGCAGCGGAAGCGGATTGGCCATCTCCCTGCCCACCGGAACAAAATACGCTCCGGGGATGTCCGTCTCATAAATGACGTCATCCAGGGAATTGTATCCGGCAAGATAATGAGCAGCTCCAACCAGTTCGCCCGTTTCCACCGGGGTAATGCCAAAGCGCTTGACCATCATGGACTTGCGAAAATCTCCGTCAACAAGGCACACTCTCTTGCCGCGTCGTGAAAGATTGGCCATGATCTGGATGGTCATGGAACTCTTTCCTTCGTTTTCCGTACAGGATGTAAAGACAAATTTCTTCATATCCCTGCCGACAAAGGAAAGGTTTGTACAAATGGAGTTGAGAGCCTCAGTGCCGGAATAGTCCAGGGTTTCCATCTTAGAAATCTTGACTTTACGCATCAGGCCTTCCCTCCTTTGTTCTTATTCCTTGCGCGTTTGCCGGACTCGTGACTGTGTCCGGAATGGAAATCCATCTGCTCCGTCACCACACCAAGCGTGGGCAGCTGCAGAATCTTTTCGATGTCCTCAGCAGTCCGCACCTTGTCATCCGCCAGGAACTGAATGGTGATCACACCGGCAGCAAGAATGGCGCCGATGAGAAAACCGAGAAGGATATTTCTGGTTTTGTTCGGGGCAGACGGAGCGGAAGGCACCCGGGCTTCCTCAAAGATGCTCGGCTGATCCTGATCCATCTTCACTTCAATAAACTCACTGGCCACCTTCGCATAGGTGTTGGCCATTTCCTTCGCTTCCACAGGATCCGTACTTGTCACGGTGATATACAGAATACGCGTATCACTCGGATTGGTGACGTTGACCATGCGGTTCAATTCGCTGTAAGAATACTTCAGATTCAGCGTCTGAATGACACGCTCATGCACATGCCAGTTGGTGAAAACCTGCTGGTAGTCCTTTGCCATGTAATTGCCGATCTGAAGGTCAGACAGATTGATGGCTGAATTCTTGGAACTGACCACATAAAGCTTTGAAGTGGACTGATACGTTGGTGTGACAAATCGGAATGTATAGACGCCCATCAGGGCAGCAACAAGAACCCCGGACAGGATAATCCAGTACCACTTTTCCAGGTACTTAAGCAGCAGTTCCACCAGATCAATCTCAACAACATCGTTTGTCTGGGTCTGTCTCTGATTCGGCACTGCCGTTCTCATCCCGGATCTCTCCATCTGTAATAAACCTCCCGATCCATCCCGCCAGCATAAGTCAGGAACTTTTTAATCTGTTGTCAAAAAAAGAGTCCGTACACCCAAAGGGGACGGCTATCATCCTGACAGCCGTCTACCGCTTTGGTTCACGGACAAAATGTCTTACTTCTTGATGAAGACAAACAGAACATCTTCAGCGGCCCACAGCTTTTCAATTTCGTCCTGCTTGAAAACCATGACCACTTCGTCTTCTTCGCTTACAGAAGTATTCTGATGTTCGCTCCAGGCAACATCGCCCTTGGCGTCAACCAGACCGATGAAAGCGCGGGCAGCGTCACCGTGCTGAATGCCAGGAACAGCCATCTTGATGATGTAAACTTTCTCGCCATCCTGCTCTTCTTCGATGATTTCCGCATCGTCCATCTTGACATCAACGATATCAGCCACGAAGGAACCCTCTTCGATA
>CACYNZ010000146.1 GCA_902775835.1 uncultured Eubacteriales bacterium
GACGCCTGGATGCCATGATATATGCTCCTCTGCCCGGCTTCCGGGTATTCACGCTCAGCCAGGGTCACTCATGCCGATTCGTCCTGACCGGATTCTATTCTTCTTTCTGCTCCTCCATGCACATCCTGTTCCAGTAACAGAAAATACCCGCCTGACCTCTGACTGACGGAATACGTACATCAAACGGAATACCATTATGCAAAACGATCTGGCTATAAAGCATCTGGATGACTCCATTGGGCGTAATGCCGAGATTACAGGATGGACGAGAAAAGGATCTGAAAATCATCTGAAACAAATACAGTGCTGTATCAGCAAATGAAGCGTGAAGTCTCAATCGAGTAGATGGAGAAGTTACCCCCTCCACCCCTCGACGGAACCGTACGTTGCGGCGTTATCGCACAGCGGCCCCTCGCTTTCCCTGTAGTAGATTGCCGTCCCACCCCATTGTAAGGCGAGGTTTTCATTTGGCTGCTCTGAGGATCTATACTGCTTATTCCATTCACCCTGCCTATGGCGGGGGATTGATGGTTTTTTTATTCAGAGTCCCTTCAGATAGGCCTCAACATTGCGATACTCCACAGAATCCTCCATTCCGTTTTCCCCGCGATACAGAACACATTTCCTGACGATCTGCCCGTATTTGGCTGTTACTTCCTTATTGATTTCGTCATCCAGCAGAACCCGCCTCTGCTCTGGAACCCGTTCCGTACTGTGCTTGATCTCATACTCCTCAATGGAATGCTCCTGCGTATCGTAGACAGCCATATCAAATTCACTTCGGCTCAGGATCAGTTTGAATGCCCGTTTTCCCCTGGGTAAACTCCTCATACGGTCAAGCAGTACGATATCCTCCATCATCCTGCCTCGGACATCCTCCAGAATCTTTTCGGAAGCCAGTTTTTTATCCCATTCATCAAAGGACTGGAACAGCGGGTCCTTCATCAGCACATGAACCAATGCCTGCGCCTGACAAAAACGCATCCCGGGCTGTGTAAACAGCACATGTTCGGTCGGCTCTGCTTCCGGAATCGTAGTTTCCGAGGGACAGTCAACCACGAGGTCCAGCGCTTTCAGATATTCCTTGATTTCCGCCGCATGCGTCTTTGTGATGCCGATCTTCCTGTCTTCCTGGTTTCGTATTTCCAGCATCTCCATCAGTTTCCGTGTGACAGCTTCCTTATCAATTCTTTCCAGAACGTCTGTCTGTTTTTCAGGGTCCGTCTCTTTCTGAAGAATCTGCGCCGCTGAGACGAGATCATGGGACTTGAACTTTGCAGTCAATATCCGAACCAGAAACTGATGATTCATGCTTTCAATAATCCGGTTGATCGCGCCGGTCAGCTCATCCGCTTCATATAAATCACGCAGATGCCGGAAATAATTTCCGTCCTCGAAATGCGCAAGAGAATGCTGAATGTTTCTGCATATGGCTGTATCGATATAGCGCCGTGTCGTCTCATCATCCCGGAAAGCGGAAGTATCATCCAGAGCATCCGGATCATCAAAATCCGTTTCTCCCGGCATCAGCGTTCCTCCATAGCAGATATACTCGTCAATATCGTTTCTTCCCAGCAGTCTGCTGTATTCTCTGAACGGGATGTACGTCGTGTGAATCATATAGGCCCGGTCATACAGTTCGTTTCCTGCCGCCATCCAGAATCCCAGCGAGTCCGTACCGGAAAGTATGATTTTCATCCCCTGCATTGCATAAATGTCCGACAGAACAGAGGCACAGTCGATGAAATCCTCCATCAGAGTGATTTCATCCAGAAAAGCATATTTGCAGCCCATTGCGCGGAGTTTTTTCAGATCTGCATTCAGGTCCGCAAATCTGTCTGTAACACGTGCTTTGATATATACCGCCTTAGTTCTTTCTTCCCCGGGAAGATCCGCCAGCAACTGAAACAGCAGCGTGGTCTTCCCTGTTCTTCGCAGACCGTACAGAATACAGACTTTTCCAAATGTATCTGCGTGCATGAACTTCTCAAGCTTCTGGTAGCAGTCCCGCTTCTGATATTTCATGACGCCCCGGATCTGATCATCCAGGGCTGTCCCTGCAACAACATTGGTTCTAAACGGCATTTCTTCCAGAAGATCTGCCTGTTCTTCCGGAATTCTTTTCAATGCCTCCAGTTCGTCTGTCAGCCGGGAGCGCAGGTCCAGTTGATGAAAGACTTCTTCACGTTCGCTGACTTTCACATATCTTGTCATGGCCTTTCCGTCTTCAGACCATTGCAGATAAGGCTGCTCTTTTCCTTTGATTTTTTTATAGAACACCCTGCCTTTTGGAAGCGTCAGCAGTTCCTGCTCAATCTCAGCGATGCGAAGCATTCTTTCCTGTTTCGTCATGTCATCCACCCCATAAGCAGGATAACATTAGATAACAACGTTGTCAAGTTATCCATTGTTATCTCGGGTCGGCATGGGATGATTACAGAGTTCTCCACAGTCAGCCGGTATCTACATCGGCCCATTCCCATTCTGCCAGGCTGGAATCATTGGATTTCCCCGGTTTTTTCATCTGGAGAAAGTGAGAACGGGAGTGCACCCCCATCAGCAGGCACACTCCCGTCCCTATTGTTCTCTGATCAGCAACTAGCCGGTTGCTCTTCAATGATCATTGTAATGCAGCAGATATTTAAAACAAATCAGAAGATTTCCAGCAGAATACATGATCCAGTCAGAAAAAACCGTCTCCCGAAGGAGACGGTTCAGAAAATCGAAGCGTATTACCGGAAACGGATGAGCGCTGGAAAGCGGAGACTTGCCCCGTTTTCATCGGTACAGGACAGGAGCAGACCGATACCGTACATCGTGTCCTGAACAGGCAGAGCCCCGTTATAGGTCCATGACTCACAGTTGGCGGGAAGCACGTATTCCTTGCCGCCTTCTTCCATGGCCTTCTTGTCCGTCACAAACTGCAGGTTCTCATGCGGCGGCACTCCGAAGATGACGGCTTCCACGGTATCAATCGTCACGCCGATGCCGTTCGTTTCCTTGAAGTCAAAGGTAAACGTCCAGAGGGTGCGCTCTTCCGCCTGCATGGTGCCGAGCGTGGTGGTGGCGAGCAGATATGCTTTCGAAGGATCATTGTCTGCAGCCTTTGCAAACTGTTCCATGGTATAGACTGTCCCGTCCACGGACTGGTACGCTACAGGTGCCGGCGCCGCAGGCTTCAGCATGGGAACAATGACCAGCCACACCAGGAGGGCCACCGCCACAAGCGCGACCCCGATAATGGCATACAGTTTGCCGCGGGAAGGCTTCGCGGCCTTCTGCGCTTCCTGTCCGGCATGTTCCGCAGCTGCCGGCTCTGCCGCTTCAGCAGGCTGCTCAGCACCGGCCGCTGTTTTCTCCTCAGCCGCTGTTTCGGCCGCATCCCCATCAGCCGCCGTTTCAGCTGCCCGGATCGGCCCAGAGGATTCAAAGCTGTACTCCAGTACGGAAGACAGACGCAGCATGGTTTCCGCGTCCGGAAGACGCCTGCTCTGTTCCCAGTTTGCCACAGCGGACCGCGTCACATGAAGTTTTTCTGCCAAGTCATCCTGAGTCATACCCTTCCCCTGACGGGCGTTTTTGATCTGCTCACCGATACTTGCCATAGTTCAACTGCTCCTGTTCTTTACTTTTTGGCTTACCGTATCTTCCGGACCTGCCGCGGATCACGTGCCGTCCGGATTTTGCAGTTTCATATTGTATCACTTCCGCATCCGTCAAGGAAGACATGAAATCCGTGGAATCCATGTATCCCGCTGTTTCCTGCAGTCCCCCTGCGTCCGTGCGGTCCACGCCACGGGATACCGGTTCATGCACTTTTTTCACACCCGCATTGTGCGTTTTGCTCTGCAGTCGTCAGTTATGTCCATCCAGCCAGGGACGCAGCGCCTGTTCCAGGCACATTCCCGGATTTCCGGGGGTTCTCCTGAGCATGACAATCACTTCATGTCCTCATTCACCAGCTGCTCTGCGCACTTTTCTGCGCTGGCATAGCCGAAATACCGCATCTGCACCCCAGCCTGCCTGCAGACCCTGACGATGTTCCAGAACTGGCTGTGGCTTATGCAGTTGTTCTGGATCCAGACCACCTCTGCATTACGGATAATGTCCGGACTGAAGGCAAGACTGCCCGCATCCACAAACCTCACCTCCGGCAGCATGGGCCGGATCACTTTCAGGAACGAGTCATGCCCGCCGAAGACGACCGTGCGTTTTTTCGTCACATATGGGTATGCATACGCCTTTTCCGGTTTCTCCAGCTTCTCCCGCTCTTCCGAGTCCCGGTTGAACACCAGACTGCGCAGGTCTGCCAGTTCCCTGTGCTCCATACGCAGGCTTTTCAGTTCCCGCTCATACCGTGCCCGTTCCGCGTCCGCGGCATGCCGTTCCTCCATCAGGACAGTCCTCAGGTTCCTGAGCTGTTTCCTGGCCGCCTCCAGCTCCGCGGCCATTTCCCGGTTTTCTTCCGGAAGCGCAGCTTCCTCCTCCGGCATCCCCTGATCTGCCAGCATTTTTCCCCACCAGCCGCCCAGCCGGGGCTTTATCGGTACTTCGGCATGTTCCGGCACCGCTGCCGCTTTTTCCGCTTCCTGATCCTCCGGCGGGATCCATCCCGGATAATTCACCTGCTTTGCCTGAAACGCCTGAAGGAAAAGCATTCCGGCCACGTCCGCAATCTTTTTCGCCCGCTCTTCCGGCATGCCCTCTCTGACCAGCTGTTCCCGGTCCGCCTCAAAGGGATGAAGCCCCACGGGCACCACGCCCCGGCACAGACCATAGATCACCTGAGCCAGGTTTCTGCCGTTGTGCGTTTCATGATAGTAATCCACGTCCTCCGGCGGTGCCTCCCTTTCCAGCCAGCCATTCCGGTTATAGCTCATCCCCTCATACCATGCATCCCACTGTTCACTTTCCCAGCCGTCCCGGTCTTCATACCAGGGCAGCATCTGCCTGGCAAAATTCACCAGAGTCGTCCCCGAGTCCACAAGCCACGGCGCATCATCCCCATGATCCAGGAGATGGAAAAGCGCAAAGCAGATTTCGAAGGGGTCCTCCAGGGTAAAGCCGGAAATCGCGTCCGCTATATCCCGGCTGCCCAGTTCCCGGACCAGCTGTCTCCAGGACATATGCAGGTATCTGTCGAAATTGAGATCCACTTCCGTCATCTGCCGCAGTATGTCCTCCCACTTTTGCGCCACCGCGTCCACCACGGCCCGGACAGCCGGTCTGCTCTTCTCCGCATGGCTGAGTGTCTGGATTCCGGGTCTGGCAAGCGGGATCCGGGTGCCGTCAAGGGATACTTCCACTTCCCGCTCGATCTCATCCATTCTGTCCTGCAGGCAGGCTTTTCCCTTCACCTTCCGCGACACAAGCTCCCACTGCTTTTCCCGGAACGCATCACAGGCTTTCTGAATATCCGCCTCCGGCAGCAGCGCCAGCAGGGAAAGAAACCGCTCGTCCGGTGATTTTCCCCGGGCGTTTTCCTCGTTCATCACGCTTTCCTGTCCATACCGTTTCCGCAGGACATGAATCACCGACTGTATCAGGTCACGGTCATAGCAGGGATGGTGAAAATCCAGCTGCAGATAGAAGACATCCATGTCTTCCGACGTATCCGGCAGAATGCGGTAGGCATCCTGCAGCTTTCCGTGTTTTCTCAGCCTGTCCAGAATCCACAGCGCCGCGGCAGTGCTCACATCATAGTCCTCGTCCAGCTGATTGTAACTGCTGTACGGCGTCATCTCGCAGCTTACAAAGCCTGCCAGCGTTTTCGTGCCAGTGTCCCCAAGTTCCTTCTCCACCCTGTCCATGGCTTTCAGGACAGCCCTCTGACGCCTTGCCCCGTAAACCCCGCTGAGATACGTCTCATAATCCTCCCGGACAGACCGGCCAAGTTCTGTCTTTTTCCTGCATTCGTTCTCCACAAAGCGTTTCCGCGCTGCGGGCGAGCTGAGATCGAGTGATGCCGGGGCTGACCCGGCGGAATGCCGTCTGCTCATTGCTTTCCTCTCCTGTAACCTCTGTCACACATTTACCTGCCTCTTCCGTGACAGCGCTTGTACTTCAGCCCGCTGCCGCAGGGGCACGGATCGTTCCGGCCCACCTTCACCACGCGTTTCTCACCGTATATGCCGCCGACCGGAACCGAATCAATGGAGGAGTAATCCACATCCACTCCCATGGCCTTCAGTCCCGGCTCCGCTTCCCGCAGCATCCTTGCCGCATGTACGGACCCCGGCATAATGGTCGGCATTCGGGTCAGTCCATTGGGATGATCCTTCCGGGACAGATCCTGCGGGCGCCATCCCCTCCTGGCACGCAGATTGACATGATTGAGAAAGTCGATGACATACTTCAAAAATGCGTTCGCATCATCCAGAAATGCGCTTCCTTCCCGGAACTTCATCCCGCTGCCCTTCAGCACCGCCTGAATCGCCTCCATGGCATCCAGCTTGTCTGTGGAAACCCGGCGCCACAGTTCCTTCAGGTACGCCGGGTCCGCACCGTTCTCACGGATCCGCCTCTCCAGCTCAGTCATGGCCGGAGTGCGGATATATCCCTCGCTGACGAGCTGCACGATCTCCCGCTCTGTGGGGATATAGAAATCCAGATCATCCGGCATATCCGCCAGAAGATCCGTCCGTTCAGCATCATCGTAATGAAGAGAAGCATATGGATTGCCGTTCTTATCCGCCTGACGCATGACGCTTTCCAGTTCCGTGCCCTCACAGGGCACGGGCCCGTAAAACCCCCGGGACATCCCGTTCCTGTCTCCCGGCTGCCCCGGGACATAGGTCACAAATATATTCCCTTCCTCTTCCAGAGTTTCCACGGCATCAGTCAGCTCAGGCACAGATGCCCTGCAGCCTTCTTTCCGCTCATACATGCTTTTCAGTGTCTCCGCGGTAAAGTAGCCGTACAGAAATTCACCCGCATTTACGCATGTTTCCAGCCATTCATAATCGATCATACGTTTCCTCCTGGTCAATTCCATGGCATTTACCCGCTGTCATTCACGTCCGTCCCCTGCACAGATCTTCAGCGGAACTGGCTGCGGACACTGCTCTTTGCTTCCGGATATTCTGTTTCGTCCAGCATCATGCTGTCCGAAAACTGCTGGATTCTCCTGCGCCTGATCTGTTTGTGGAAATGTCTGCCCGCAGGCGCGGCGGTTCCGGAATGAACCGGTATGCCAGCCAGCAGGTACCGGCATTTGCCAGCCGGGCGAACATGGCAATGGATATGTCATCCCAGCCTGAAACTGCTTTGCAGCACTGCGCTTTTCCGTTCATCTTTCCGCTCCGTTTCTGCCTGCTGTCCCGTCCACAGACTGAAGAATTTGTCTCCATTTCCTGAACGATTCCGGTTCTATGAGCACAGTAGAAACGGCCGCGCTTCCGTCCCTGCGAAAGCACGGGGGCATTTCCAGCTCAGGCTCAGAACAGATGACAGGGTTCCGGTCCCTGCTCCAGACATACCTTTCCATCCCTGTCCACGCTGAACACCACATGCTGATGCTCTGTCAGATAGATGTTCGCATCCGGCCGCGTCTGTCTCAGGTTCTCAAAGATCTCACTGTCCGGCGGCAGATACTGAAGCCCGTTGGTAATGACCACATTTTCAAGGCGGTAGATTTGGTCTTCTGTTGGCTGCTGCCCAACGTAAACAACGGTCTGAATAAGCTTTTCATTCTTCGCCAAAGTAGATTTTCCTTTCACTGATTCGCATCTTACAGAAGGTTCTAATCTGCGCTGTCATCCTTGTGCTATCCCTGGCTCTTCGCCCACACCTTCAGTTCTGTCCCGTTCATGCCGTTTTCATCCCTGTCGCCGCGCCGTACGGTGCTGATGCATCTGATGAATTCAGCCATTCCGCTGCCTTCCCCGACATCATCAATCAGCATCTCGCCATCTCTGGCAAGGAGCGCCGGACAATACGTCACCCTGACCTTGATATTGCTCCTGTCCAGCATCTCCTGGGTTATTTCCCCGTTTTCCACCAGGTCGGCACAGTTCCGCCTGCCTATGCCCGGAAATTCCGGATACGGAGGAACGCTGTCACGGAGTATCAGGAACAACGTCACGGGGAAAAGAACACAACTTCACAAAGGCAGAAACAGTTGACAAGCGAAATGAATACCTCAATGGAAACCATTCATAAAATTCAGGAAATGATTTCACCTTTTACAGCAGGTTATAATCCGTACTGTCATCCTTGTGCCAGCCCTGGCTCTTCGCCCATGCCTTCAGTTCTGTCCTGTTCATGCCGTTTTCATCCTTGTCGCCGCGCTGCAGTGTATTGATCGCTTTGATAAATTCAGCCATTCCGCCTGGACCACCGACATCATCAATCAGCATCTCGCCATCTCTGGCAAGGAGCACGGGCCGATATGTCACCCTGGCCTTGATATTGCTCCTGTCCAGCATCTCCTGGGTAATGCTCCCGCTTTCCACCAGGTCGGCACAGTTCCGGCTGCCCGTGATCCGGACCCTCCAGCCGTCGCCGAAATCGTACTCATAGAGAAGTTCATCCGTAAAACTGTATACATAGGGCTGCTCCATCGGGGAATCGATGCCGCTTTTCAGAATATCCTTTATCTCATCTTCCAGGCCGTCGTCCAGCATATCCTGGTATGTGCTTGTCTCATCTCCATCCTGGAAATCATCACCGCAGTGCATGTTCCGCACAGCCAGGACTTCCCCGATGCTCAGCCGCTCAAGAAGATCAAACGCACCGCGCTCAAATACCTGATTGAGCAGATTTACCGGAAGATCCCGGAGTTTTTTTATCTCTACCCTGAATTTCTTTATATATTCTCCGGCTTCCGGCGGGGCATATTTCCTGCCGTCCCTGCCATACACCATGCAGCATCTGAGCGGCACAGCCTCTCCA
>CACYNZ010000147.1 GCA_902775835.1 uncultured Eubacteriales bacterium
TTACCGCTTTCGAAATCGGCGCCTCTCGAAGTCTGAGCTTTCATGATTTTATCGGTTTCTTCCATCAGGGTAGGGATAAAGCGCAGCGCGATAGACATCATCATGGCAAGTTCATGCGCGGGAAAATGAAAGACTTTCAGTGGGGCAAACAGCCGTTCCATGCCGTCTGACAGCTGGATCGGGGAAGTGGTCAGGGTCATCAGTGAAGTGGACAGCACCAGGAAAACAAGACGAAGAGAATAATGAATGGACTGCCGCAGGCCTTCCCGTGAAACAGAAATGAACAGAACACGGAAGAGTTCTTCACCGGAAGTAAAGAACAGATTCAGCAGGAAGGTAAGAAGCAGGATAAAGCGCAAAGGTTTAAGCCCTCTGAACATTACCCGGAAGGGAACTTTTGCCATCCGGGAGGCAAAGAGAAGAAAACCAAGGATGCACACATATCCAATGAGATTTTGTACAAGAAAGACACCGACGATCATGGCGACGGTGAGCAGAATTTTTATCCTGGGGTCCAGACGGTGCACGACACTGTCGACCGGATAGTATTGACCGAGAGTGATGTTATTGAGCATGGTTTTGCTCCTTCCATAAACGGATAATTGCATCCCGGACCTCGGAATGAGTGTAGAGGTTTGCGGGAATATCCAGTCCATGCGCTCGGAGTTTTCTGCAGAGCTGAGCTGCTTCCGGGACAGACAGCCCTGCCTGCTGAATGATGTCTTCCTGAGAAAAAATATCCCTTGGAGAGCCTTCGGCAAGGATGGTGCCATCCTGCATTACGACGATCCTTGTGGCCAGGTCGGCAATATCATCCATGGAATGGCTTACCATAAGGATGGTTTTCCCCTGATCATGCATTTCGCGGATGATGGAAAGAATCTGATCCCGGCCTTTGGGATCGAGGCCGGCAGCCGGCTCATCGAGAACCAGCGTCTGGGGCTGCATGGCCAATACACCGGCAATGGCTACGCGGCGCATCTGACCGCCGGAAAGCTCAAAAGGATTCTTGGAAGCAATGGTTTCTGGATTCAGATGGACCATACTCATTGCCTGGATAACACGATCATGGATTTTATTTTCGGGGAGCCCCATGTTCTTTGGCCCGAAAGCAATATCTTTTTCCACGGTCTCTTCAAACAGCTGATATTCCGGATACTGAAAAACGAGTCCCACCCGCTGGCACAGCTGCTTTCGGTTGATCTGCTCCTGATGGATATCCTGTCCGTCAATAAGCACCTGGCCGGACGTCGGTTTCAGCAGACCGTTCAGGTGCTGGACAAGGGTAGATTTTCCACAGCCTGTATGTCCCACAAGAGCGATGAACTCGCCATCCTGGATATTGAGATTGACCTGGTCCAGTGCTTTGTGCTGAAAAACGCTTCCCGCAGAATACACATGAGAGACATTGATTAGTTGGATGGACATAATAATCTGAGTACCTCCTGGACCATTTCATCCACAGTGAGCACTTCGGGATTGACCGGCATTCCTGCTTCACGGAGCGCTTCAGCCATATGCGTCATATGGGGTACGTCCAAATGCAGCTCCCGCAGCCTGTCTCCCTGACAGAAAACTTCACGGGGTGTCCCGCTCATGCAGATTTCTCCATCTGAGATCACAATCACGCGGTCTGCAAGAGCTGCTTCCTCCATATAGTGTGTGATCCAGACAACGCTGATTCCCTTTTCACGGTTCAGTCTCCGGACAGTGGAAAGAACTTCGTTCCTGCCTGAGGGGTCCAGCATGGCTGTGGATTCATCGGCAATAATGATCTGCGGTTCCATGGCAAGCACACCGGCAATTGCAACCCTCTGCTTCTGGCCGCCGGAAAGAGTATGTGGAGAGGCATCTGCATATTTGGTCATTTTTACACTGCGCAGAGCATCGTCGATGCGCTGAACCATGATATCATGAGGAACCCCCATGTTCTCGAGTCCGAATGCCACATCTTCCCGCACCACAGTAGCCACAATCTGATTGTCCGGATTTTGAAAAATCATTCCTGCATTCTGGCGGATATCCCACAGATGTGAGTCATCTTTTGTATCCATGCCGCATATCAGGACGGTTCCTTCTTCCGGAAGATACAGAGCGTTCAGCAGCTTGGCAAGCGTGGACTTTCCAGATCCGTTATGGCCGAGTATGGCAACAAATTCGCCCTTACTGACGCTGAGCTGAATGTGCTTTAATGCAGGGACGGGGGCTTCTTCATAAATATAAGATACATCCTGGACTTCAATCTGCTGCTCGTTCATCAAATCTCCCCTTACAATCAGAAAACGAAAGAATTTTAGCATAAGGATAGATGACAGGCAAGGAATTATTTGACCGACCGGACGGTGATCAAATGCATCTGCGGAACCCGAAGAAAGCGGGCGGGAACGGACACAGTACCAATGCCGTTTGATGTGAGAAGATGAATTCTGTTTTCGACCGTCCAGCCACTGACATATTCATCCCGTACATCGTCAGTAAGGTGCAGAAGATTGCCCGCACCTGCAATTTGTCCGCCGAGGGTATGCCCAAAGAGGCCAAGCTGGAACCAGCCGCGTTTTCCATCTCCATTGACACTCTGCATAAGTTCCGGAATGATACTGGGATTATGGCAGAGGAAAATAGTAAAGTTGTCGCCGGTTATGCTGGATGCAAGCTCTGTCAGATTCGGCCATCCTTCTGTTATATCATCCAAACCTGCAATATTGATGGTATTGCTTCCGATACGGATACTTACACAGTCATTGATCAGCGGGGTGACTCCGGCGGCAATCATTGCAGAGCGCACCAGGGTTATGCTGTTTTGATCCGGATTGCGGTCATGTTCGCCGAGTACGGCGAACACCCCATAGTTTGCCCGCAGTCGGTTTTCGGCAAGGCGGGTGAAAAAGTCAGCGGTCTGCTCCGGCGATTCTGTGTAATCCCCGCCAAGAAGAATAATATCAGGGTTCAAGGAATTTACTGATCGGACCAGGCTGCTGAAACGGGCGGCAGTAAAAAAGGGAAACGCTTTTTCATGAATGTCAGACAGGAATACAATCCGGATCTGCCGTACATCCTGTGAAATCAGGCTGCTTTCAATTACGGTTTTTTCAGTCTCGATCATGTATGGCTCACGGAATGGGTAAATGATGCAGACTGCAACGGCCAGAATAAGCAGTATACGGATGATAAGACGCAGGTTTCCATGCTTGGCATGACGTGGACGATACATATGGTCATCTTCCTTTTGAATTGACTTTCTGCAGATGAGTGATTACACTTTTGCAGAAGGAGTGGAAACGATGAAAGAAAAATACAGAGTGATATCTCCGACAACGATGATGGCGCCTTTACCTGTGGTAATGGTTACCTGCACTGAAGGAGAAAAGCCGGAAAAAGTCAATGTTTTCACAGTGGCATGGACGGGAATTGTAAATACAAAGCCGCCCATGGTTTCCATATCCGTGAAGCCGGAGCGTCTTTCTTATCAATTCATTGTTTCCTCGGGCGAATTTGTGATCAATCTGGTGGACCGGGGGCTTGTACGGGCGGCAGATTATTGCGGGGTAAAAAGCGGCAGGGAAGTGGATAAACTGACGGCTGCTGGCATTTCCATCCGCAAAATGTCCGGCGTGGAAAGGACTCCTGCGATAGATGGTGCTCCGGTGTCGCTCTCCTGCAGGATTCGGCAGCAGTTACCGCTTGGAAGTCATGATCTGTTTCTTGCTGAGATCACAGGCGTGGAGGTCAGAGACGATCTGTTTGATGAGGACGGATCGCTGCATCTGGAACGGGCAGGACTCGTATGCTACAGCCATGGGCTTTACCACGATGTGGGCAGGGTCCTTGGGTTCTTTGGGTATTCCATTGCGAGAGAGGAAACCCTGAAGCGGAGAATGAAACCATATCGCAGCAATACTGTCCGGCGGCATCATGACTGATGCTGCTGTTCCCAATCCTTACGGAGTATGGCGTACAGGTTTACATCACGATACTGCCCTTTGTTGAGTACTTTCTGGCGGAGTGTACCCTCAAACAGCATGCCGCATTTTTGCATGACCCGGCCGCTGGATGGATTGTCCACGTCATGCATGGCCTCTACGCGATTGAGTTTCAAAGAATCGAATGCGTAGTGAATTATGCATGACAAGGCTTCGGTGGCAATATTCTGATTCCAGTAAAGCTTGGAAAGGCTGTAACCGACTTCCACACAGCTGTGGTCTTCCGCATAGGACATGAAGCCGATTGTTCCGATGACATGCCCCGTTTCTTTCAGAACAATCACATAGCTGGAAGGCAGGCTGTTTCTGTACTGACTTTTGAGATAACGGATGTAGTCTTTTGAATCCCGGCGGGATGCGTGTCTTTCCCACAGGACATAGCGGGCAACATCAGGGTCCTGCGAATACTGAAAGATGTCATCAGCATCCTGAATTCGCGCCATTCGCAGTATCAGCCGGTCCGTCTGCAGAGCCGGGGGAGACGCGAAATAGTCACGGATCTGATTATATTCTTTTGGAAAAAGTCTAAACGTGAACATGTGTCAGCCCTTTCTAAAATCAAAGCTTCCCGTGCAAGAAAAAACGGTCCTTATCCGTTACATATGTGGACAGGGAATCGGCCGGGCCGGAATGAGGCAATGCTGCCTCCTCCAGTTGGCTCTGCGGTTTTGATTATACGCTTTCTTGCGTGTAATCTGTGCCTGACAGTGATGTATTTCCATGGGTTCATTGAAGAATGGACATTGACGGCGTACAGGTAGGTGGAAACGCACATTTTTATCAGACTACAGGCTGTAAACCCAGCTGCCCCTGGCTAAAGCAAATGCAAGGGGGAGAACAGGAATGTCAGGTTCTTTCATGGATGCCATGCAGTGAAATGCACGATCCCGCAAGCAGTTCCGGGATCACTGCCATACATTCGGGCAGATCCGTGAACGCTGCATGCATTGTATCACCGCATCCAGAAAAATGTTCTTCAGGGGTTGAGAAAATCCTGCTCATTCTTTGGAAAGATCACGCCTTGTTTGACACTTCCAAAGTACAGATATACAATCATGTGAGTTTGATCAGGTTAGCCAAAAGGGAGGTTTATCAAGATGAGCCGACTTCAGGGAAGCAGAAAACCGTTATTCTGGTCAATCCTATTATCGGTTTTTGCTGTCCTCTGCATTTGCAGTTCAGCTTTTGCACAGGAAGACTGGAATATGCTGCAGATCAGCGTACAGTGGATTGATTCCGAGGGAAACATGCAGAATGTACAGGCTGTACCTGTGGAAATGGAAGGTCAGCAGGTCTTCTGGGCCAGCATTCCTTCTGGAATTCCTGAGTCTGTCAGCGTGTATTATTACCATCCCGCGCATGAAGCATACAGCTTCTATCCTGAAAACGGAGCAATGCTCCCTGTTCAGGACGCGGGAGATCAAATGAATGAGCTGTCAGCCATTCAGATCAGCGCAATGGACACAGACGGCAGTATTGCGGATATGTATACACTGTATGTATCATCTGCTCCAGCGCCTGTTTTGGATGCATCAGCGGCTGAAGAAGGTTATCCCGCGGCAGGGGATGAAGTCGATTCTCTGCCGGAGCAGACCGTTGCTGAAGGAACAGTGGATGGCGGCCTTTTGGCCCCGGAAGTCCCGCAGTCTACAATGCCGGATACTGTTCCGACATCAACTGCGGAAGAAGCGGGTCCAGGGCCGGGAAACGTGGAAGCTCCTGTCGTACCGGATACGCTCATGCCTCAGCAGGAAACGCAGCCTGTTCAAGGCAGAGACATACCGGTATTGGCCATGACAGAAGCAGGAGAAGTACTGGCTCAATCCAGTGTCATGATCAACCCGGGTCAGACGCTTGCTGTCCGTGCTCCGGGATTGGAAGGATTCCATCTCATCGCAGGAACACCGGAACAGGTAGAGCTTACGATGGGCCAGGATGGCACTGTAAATTACGAGAGCATCACGTTCTATTTTGCCAGAACGCTGAGTCCGGTTTCCGTGACAGTTTCCAGTGCTGCCGGAAATGAGATCATTGGAAGTCAGTCCGTGACGGTTCAGCCCGGAAGTTCTGTTACAGTGTATCGTGAAAGTTTTGAGGGTTATGAGGCAGACGAGGGTACACCTGAATACCTGGTCATCACGGCAGATGAGCAAGGAAATGTATCGCCAGCCAATCCGGTTTTTACTTATCATAAGGCTGCCGTTGCCAAAAATGTGGTTGTGCTCTGGCAGACCGTAACCGGTGAAGCTCTTGCACGTGAAGAGATTGTTCTTCATGCCGGAGAGTCTGTAACTGTTTACAGGAAGGAATTCGAAGGATATCGGTATGCTGAGGGTACGCCCGAGGCCATTTCGCTTACCGTCACTGATACCGGTGAAGTGTCGGTTGCTGCACCTGTTTTCTATTATGAGCCTCTTCCGGCACCTGTCATGACCGGTACTGGCTATGCGGTCTGGCAGACAGCAGACGGGGATATTCTCCAGGCACGCAATATCACTGTAAACCGTGGGGAATCTGTTACCGTCCAGGCAGAAACTTTTCAGGGGTACAGACTTCTGGAGGGAAATCCGGCTGAGATAACCATGATATTGGATGAAAACGGCAAGGTGCAGCCTGAAAATGCCATGTTCATCTATGAATTGATTCCGGTCGTTACAGCGACGCCTGTGCCGACGCCTACCATGGCACCGGTACAGGTCAGAATCCGGTATGTGGATCAGGGTGGTAATCCGATTCGCCCGGATCAGATGATCACCATGAATGTGCCGAGCGAAGCTGTGGTTTCCCCTGAAGATGTTGTGATTCCCGAAGAATTTGATGCCCACAGTGCTTCTGCAATTCATATTCAGGTGGATGAACAGGGGAATGTCACGCCTGCTGAGGCAGTATTCAGTTTCCGGCATCAGGAAGCAGAAGAAACACCCATTCCGATGGGTGCCATGATCAACCGCTGGGCTGAAACCAATACCCAGGGGGTGAATGTCCGTCGCGGCAGCGGCAAGGATACATCCGTGGTTACCACTGTGAGAAATTCTGGCAGCAAGATATATGCGATCGAGGAAGTCATGAACGGGAAAGGAGAAACATGGACGCGGATCATGGTTGATGGCACTGAAGGGTTCATCATGAGTGATTTTGTTCATGTTCTCACTCAGGCTCAGAGTGACGATTATTCAGATACGCTTGCTTCGCCTGTCCCAGGGTTTACCACAATTATTACGCCAACCCCTGAACCTGCGACACCGGAACCTACAGCTACGGTAGAGCCGACGCCTACTCCTGTACCTGAAACACCTACCCCTGTGCCAGAAACACCTACCCCTGCGCCGGCAACAGCAACCCCTGTACCGCCAACAGAAGCCCCTACAGCGGTTCCGGTGACGAGTGCCCCGACGGCAACAGCTGTTCCGGTAACAGCCACTCCAGTCCCTGAACAGTACCGTGGATATGCTCTGACCAAAGACGTGGTTGCTTTGCGGACTGAAGTGTCTAACGCTGACACGAGCATTATCAAGCGTGTCGCGGCATCGACACTGGTTGAAGTGCGTTATCAGGTGTTTGACGAAGCTGGAAGGCCGTGGAGTCAGGTTGCGCTTCTGGACCAGAGTCTGGGGTTCATTCCGGATGAATCGCTGAGAAGAATTAATGATCAGGAAGCCAAATTCTATATTGATGCATGGAATGATCTCTATGCCACAGCTTCTCCGACACCCTATTCAAGTCCTGAACCGCTTCAGATTTCAGGTTATGCCTATACTATTGGGGATGATGTTCCCTTCAGGAACACGTACAGTGACAGAAGCGTAATTCTGTCTGTCCTGCCGCGGGATACTGCCGTTTATGTTGCTGGGCAGGTCTACAATACAGAGGACGGCTGGCCATGGCATCTGATTGTGCATAACGGAACATGGGGATACATTCGCAGTGATATGCTGCGGATGATGAACAGTGAGGAAGAAAGCAGGTATCTGAGTCAGGGACCTTCCTCAGCGCCTTCTGTTCAGATCACCGTTCAGCCGTATGATCCCAGCAGTCTTTCGAGTTATGGTTATATCTATGCACGGAACAACGGCGCTGTGAATGTACGCCGAACGCCGAGCACTGGCGATACAACCATTAAGAAACTTCGCAACTATGCATTTTGCCTTGTACTTGGAACACAGACGGTGAATAACAGAACCTGGTATCAGATTCAGTACGATGATGTTACCGGTTATGTTGCTGGTGATTATTTCGTACAGATGAGTCTTGCTGAGCTGGAAGAGTTTATTGGAGGTCCGGAATATCAGCAGGGCCTGAAGAACAATTCTTCTTCCAACAGTCCAGGCGCGACCGCAGCGCCCGTTGTCTCCCAGGAAGAGCAGAATGTCAATCGGTGGACAAATCCTGAAAGCGGTTTGAATGTCAGTTATGCCACATGGGCCCCGTTTGCCACGACGGCCCCGATAGTCACCCCTGCATCCACAGATGTATCAGCTGCAGGTGCTTCCCCGACAGCGGCGTCCTCAGCCGGCATTACTGCAACTCCTGCGCCTACAATGGCAGGCACTGCGGAAGCGACGGCATCCTCAAGTCCTCTGGAAACAGTACCTGTTTCGACTGAAGAAGCTGAAAATCTGGAAGATCACGGGTCAGGTGCTGGCTGGATTATTGCACTGATTGTCATTCTGATAGCTGCCGGAGTCGGTTCCATTTACTATCTGCACAGGAAAAACAGACGCCAGACCGCACAGCGTGCAGCTCAAAGAAAAGCTCAGGCTGTCAGCCGGCAGGGCCAGGCTGCGAATGCACAGAAGGCATCCACAGGCATGTATAACCGAAATGGAAGCGGGCAGCCCATACGTCCCTCCACTCCAGTGAAACCGGTTCCCCATACCGGCGCATCTGCTTCCGGTTCTGCAA
>CACYNZ010000148.1 GCA_902775835.1 uncultured Eubacteriales bacterium
ATGCGTGATCTCTATGGGATGGCGCGTGAGATTGGTTTCAGGGCTCCATATTTTTCTGCAACCGGTTGGGGCGGCGCATATACCGGGGGGCTTATTCCCGTGATGGGAGGATATTGCGACGCACCGTGGGATCCGAGAATTACGGAGATTGAACCAAGCAGCAATTTTCTTTTCTCTGATATCAGGGATGATGCCCAAATCGCAAGTGATTTCGGGGTCAGTGGTGATATGACTTATGACCAGAGCAAGTATCCGTATCTTACGGCTGAACTGGGTGGCGGTTTGCAGGTCACCAGACACAGGCGGCCTGTTGCATCTTCAAAAGATGCAGCAGCTATGACACTGGTAAAGATGGGAAGCGGTGCCAGTCTTCTGGGATATTACATGTTTTGCGGGGGGACAAATCCCCACGGTAAGTTCACTACCCTGCAGGAAACGAAGGCAGTAGGCGATTACAATGATCTGCCCGAATATTCCTATGACTTCAATGCACCGATCAGGCAATATGGGAATATCACGGAGAAAGCCTTAAATCTGAAGACGTATTTCATGTTCCTGCATGATTTTGGCAGGTCTTTCGCTGATATGACCGCCAGATTTCCCTCTGACGAGCCTCGCAATGCATCTGACGCAACAGAACTTCGCTATAGCTGGCGACAAAACGATAAAGGCCAGGGGTATCTGTTTGTCAATAATTATCAGAGAGGATGCGTTATGGCAAACCATGCAGGTGTAACCCTTTGCGCAGAGGATACGCCGGGGCATAGAGTATATTTTGACCCGATGGATATCCGGGACGGGGATTTCTTCTTCTATCCGGCTCCCATGTTTGTGTCCCTTGTGACCCATGGGCTTCAGGCAGTGGTGATCTCTCTGGTGGCCCGCCGGTTTGCGCGCGGCGGGAAGGGCGGACAGTGGCTGGCCGTCAGCCTTGGCGCCGTGATCATGGTGGTGGGCTACAGTCTGGGCCGCGCCTATGTCTATTCCACACCGGAGTATGCGATGCTGAAGCTGCCGTATCAGATCCTGCAGGCGGCAGTGGGTGCCGTGGCCGGGGTGCTGCTGGTGAATCAGGCCGGGCTGCGGAAGGTGTTTGAGCAGCAGCTGGGCATGCGCGCATGAAAAAAACCGGCCGGGGGGCCGGTTCATTTCCCAGGGTCAGGCTTCCGCCGGGCACTGCTTCGTGCTTCGGCGGGAGCTTTTTTGCGTCTGCCGGCTGGCTTTTCCGGCGGTTTTTCCGGGGGACAGGGGGCAGCCATGAGCGCGGAGAGAGGATGGTAGCCCAGGAGTCTGTAGCGGCCGGATTCCCTGCGGCCCCCGCCGGATTCCAGGGATACATACCCGCAGCCGGGATAGAGACCGGGCAGGGCTTTGAGAAAGTCCTGTCCGATATCCAGGTGCCGGTAGGCTGGCGCCACATACAGATCCTCCACCCGGATGCTTTCCCGGGCGGTCTGGGTCAGATAGCCGCGGGAGAGAATGGCATAGCCCACCAACGTGTTTTCGTCTGAAAAGACCCATCCTTCCGCGTAGGGATAGGAAGAGGTACAGTTCTGGATGTTCTTCCAGATCACGTCATCGGAAATGGGCGGGGAGACATGATCGTAGAAGGCGCGCATCAGGGAGAATACCAGGAGGGAGTCAATCTCCTGCATGGGTGTGTATTTGATCACGTGTCAGCCTGCTTTCTTAGGGATTCGCGGGAGCGGCGGTTTCTTCAGCGGCAGGGGCGGTCTCCGCGGGCGCGGCTTCGGCTTCCGGTGCGGGCGTGGTTTCCGGCGCGGATGCGGAAGCATCGTCTGCTGGCGCAGATTCTGTTTCGCTCGCTTCGGTTTCCGCCTGGGCATCCGGTACAGTTTCCGCTTCCGCGGGTGCCTCGGTCGCGGCGGGTGCGGGTTCCACATACTCAACGGCGGGCAGCGGGAGCAGCGGCGCCGGAGCGGTCCTGGACAGGGTCAGGGTTTTTCCTTCCGCAGTGTCCCGCAGTGCCACGGTGGTGCGGATGGAGGAGGAAATCTTGTAGCGTTCTTCGCCGTTGATCAGGATGGAGTATTCCTGAAGTTCCCATGCGGCGCTTTCGCCGTCAATTTCACAGGTGCCGTCGCCGCTGAAGGTGAGGGTGTGCTCCTCATCGGTCCAGGTGCCCAGCAGTTTCCAGAGGCTGGAGCTTTCCAGGATCCGGCTGACCCCGGGCTGATCCGCGGCGCGCTGGAGATAGGGATAGGCGGCGTCGGGCTGATCGGCTTCCCACAGGAGCATGCCCTGATGATAGCAGGCGCTGACATAGAGTTCAGGCAGATCAGCGAAGGTTTCCGGCAGATGGCTCAGGTCCAGGCCGGAGAGCACATAGGCGGCATACGCCCACTGCTCATCCGCGCAGGCTGTGCGGGCGGCTTCCGCCGGATCCGTATAGACCATGTCGGTAAAGGAGGCCAGCTTTTCCCGGGCGTCCGCATAGTCGCCGGCCAGCTCATAGAAGGCGATGGCGTCTTCCTGCTTTCCCTCCGCGATGGAGGCCTCGGCCTGGAGATAGTATTCTTCCAGCGTCTTCTGCTGGCTGTTCTGGAAATCGCCCAGCGCGGCAAAGAGTTCCGCGGCCTCACGGTGGCGGCCTTCATCGGCCAGGGTCAGGGCGTACTCGTAGCGCGCCTGACGTGCCAGCTCCGCGGCGTCCTCATAGTCGCCCAGCTCATCCAGCGCAGCGGCGGCCTCCAGCGGCATTCCCTCGCTGAGCATGCGCTTGGCCAGGGCGTAGCGGCATGCGGAGAGATGCTGCGCGCTGTCCTCATAGTCCTCCAGGGCTTCGAAGGCGGTGATGGCACTTTCCCAGTCCTCACGGGCTTCCGTCTCAAGCGCCATGGCATATCTGCAGGCCAGGACCTGCTTGCGGCTGTCCTCGTAGTTTTCCAGACTCTCAAAGATCTCCAGGGCTTCCTGGAAACTGTTCTGCTCATACAGGCGGGCGGCCTTCTGATAGCGCGCATTCTTCAGCCGGGCCCGGGACTGCATGTAATTGCCCAGGTCCGAATACAGCAGGATAGCCAGGTCATAGTCGCCGGCTGTGACGGCGTTCTCCGCCATGCGGTACCGGAGCTGCCGGAGCAGGGCCGGTGCGCGCTGATAGTTGCCCAGCTGCTCGTAAAGGGCTGCGGCCTCTTCCAGCCGGCCTTCGCCGGTCAGGGCATTGGCCCAGGCATAGCGGCATTTCTTCAGCTGCTTTTCGGCGTCCTCGTCCTCATCCAGGGAAAGAAGCAGTTCCTGGCAGCGGGCGAAGTCCCCGCGGTCCATGGCCTCAATAGCCGGGCGCCAGATGCATTCCCGGATCATGGCGGTGGTGTCCTTGTAGGTTTCCGGAAGCGAGCGGTACAGCTCCTGGGCCCTGGTGTACTCCTGATCCTTCAGGAAGATGCCGGCCTGCAGATAAATGCATTCCAGGCTGCGTTCATCCGCGTCCAGATATCCGGGAATGGAGGCGAACATGTCGGAGGCCGACAGGTATTCGCCGCGCTCCATGGCCTGCACGGCCGGGGTATAGATGCACAGGCGCGCCTGGTCCTGGGCGTCCTCATAGTTTCCCGCCAGCAGGAATTCGTTGCCGGCTTCCGTCATCTGACCCTGGGCATAGAGCTGCTTGCCGCGCTGATAGTGCGCCTGGCGGATCAGCGTGTCCGTGCCGGGACGGTCGAGCACCGGGGAGAGCACTTCCAGGGCTACGTCCGGGTCTCCGGAGGAAAGCGCCGCCCTGGCGGCATCCAGCCGGCAGGCGAGCGCCTGATCCGAGCTGTCCAGGTAATTGCCCAGGGATTCAAAGATTTCCGCGGCACTGACCAGGTCGTTGGAAGCCTGCATTTCCACTGCCTTGAGATAGGCGCAGTACACTACCTGGTCCGGGCTGTCCAGGTAACTGCCCAGGGATTCAAAGATCTCGGAGGCTTCGCTGGGACGCCCGTCGCTGATGAGCAGCATACCACGCAGATAATCGGAATGCTTGACTTCCGTGGCGCTGTCCAGGTAGGTGCCGAGGTTCAGGAACATTTCCCGGGCTTCCAGGAGGCTTTCCTCCGTACCGGTGGTCTGAAGTTCCTTGGCCATTTCATAGCGGCAGCGCTGCAGGCGCTCGGGGGATTCCATGTAATCGCCCATTTCCTCAAAGACCTGGGCTGCCCGGGCGTACTCGCCGTTCTGCAGCATGCCCAGAGCCCCGCGGTAGCGCAGATAGGGAAGCAGGAAGAAATAGGCACAGGCCAGAAGCGCGCCGGCGGCCAGAAGGGACAGCACCGTGTTGCGGATGCGGCGGCGGTGCGCCTTCTTCTGCTCATACACGGCCTCACGCACCACCTGGCGGCGGGAACTGTCCTCGCGGGCTTCCAGGGAGCGCTGGTTCAGCCGGGCCTCGTGATCCGCCACCTTCTGTTCCACCGCGTCGCGGTTATACAGCCGGAACACTTCCTCGCGGTCCAGCCCGCAGTGCACGCAGGTTTCCTGGGCAGGCGCGTTGGGACGTCCGCAGACGCAGAGCCATACATGGTCCTGGACTTCCGGATAGCCCACGGCTTCCGGACCGGCCACAAAGCGCAGCTTTTCCAGCTCGCGTCCCCGGGGCAGCGTGTTGGGCCGGTACTCGGTCATGGGCGTGCGGCCGCGGCGCCATACGCTGGCGTCGTCGTACCAGATCTTTTCAATGATGACCTCAATGCGCGCGGGCACGAGGCTCTGGTCGGGGAAGGGGACGTCAAAGCTGAAGGGCGTCCCGGGCGCCGCCTTCAGGTCATGGCAGCGGTAGACCACCCGGGTCGTGTCCTCCTCCTCGCGGCCGTGAAGCACAAGGGTGACCTCACAGCTCACCACTTTTTTCCCTGCAAGGTTGTTCAGGGTGACTTCGGCGCCGCTTCCGCTGTTGTCCGACAGACGGCAGCGGAGGATTTCGGCAGGACAGGTAAGATCAATCTTCATACGTTCCTAAGACAGCGGTTCGCGGGAACCGGGCTGCATCCTCCTTTTGCGGATTCAAGGGGAAAGGCCGGAAATGCCGGCCTGAAATCATGAGTCATGCTGCGGGCCTGTGAGCATGGTGCCGGGCTGGAAAGGGTCCGGATACGGCGCAGGCTCAGCGTACACGGACTGGCTGAGCACCAGTCGGAGCGTGGCGGTCACGCCCTCCAGCTCCACGAAGGCATCCATGCCGTAGACACGGATGGACGACACGCGACCCTCTTCCAGGGTAAAGACCAGTCCGCAGTCGGTATACACGCCCTCTGCCATGGTTTCATGGACGGCGAACTGGACAGCGCATATGTCCGCGCCATCGGATTCAGCCCGCGCCCACCAGGCGCCGTAGGGCAGGTCGTCCTCACAGTACAGCAGGCAGTACATGCCCGCGTCCGGGGACGGCCGGGCAGTGCCGAAGGCGCGCAGTACCTCGTCCAGGGTGCTGCCGCAGGCAATGCCGCGCACCTGCAGGCTCTCCGACCTTGTGCAGAGGGCTCCGCGGAGCCGGTTCTGTTCCAGGCGCGCAGGGGAGTGCATGAACAGCGCATTTCCGTTCCAGTCAAAGCGGTAGCCGTCCGTTTCCGGGTTTTCCTGCGCGTCGGGCTGGCGCACGCTGCCGGAAGCGATGGCCGCATCCAGCATGGCCCTGCACGCTTCTTCCAGCTCCGCGGAGGTCAGGACCTCGGCGGCGGAGGCGCAGGCATGCGCGGAAAACAGCATGCACCACAGGGACAGGAAAAGACAGACGGCACGTATTTGCATGGCGGACTCCTTATCGATGCGCGCGGCGGGACCGGAAAATCTGTTTATCCGTCTCCAATTGTACCCCGAAATGTCAAACCTGTACAGAGCGCGTCCGGCCGCGGCTCCGGAAGAATCCTCTTTACAAAGACCGGGGAAAACTGATATAATGCCGCCGAAAGGCAATGATGGAGACAGGGACGGATCAACAGTCAGCCAGAGCGAGGGGCGGTATGGTGCAAGCGCCCCGGCGGGACTGCCGGACATTCACTCCGGAGCTGCGGCGCTGAAATGTGAGTAGGTGCCGACGGTTCGGCCCCGTGACAGGCAGCGAGCGCATCCCGGCAGATGCCGGCGTGCGGAAGAAGGGTGGTAACACGCGGCGTATGCTTTCGTCCCTTTGGGGTGCGGAAGTTTTTTTATGTCCGGAAACAGGGACTGACAAATGGAAAGGAAGGGAACAGATCGTGGGCATGAAGGAAAGGATCCAGGAGATCCGGGAAAAAATGCTCCAGGAAATGGACGGCGTGAAGGACCGGCAGAGCCTGGAAGACATCCGGGTGCGGATGCTTGGCAAGAAAGGTGAACTGACGGCGCTTCTGCGTTCCATGGGACAGCTGGATCCGTCGGAGCGGCCCCAGGCGGGACAGATGATCAACGAAGCCCGGGAAAAATTCACGGACATGCTGGAAAAGCGCGGCAATGAACTCAAGGCCATGGAGCGTGAGCTTCAGCTGCGCAGCGAATATCTGGACGTGACCCAGCCGGCACCGGTGCCCCCGGTGGGCAGCGAGCATCCCATTCATCTGGTGATGAATGAGATGGTGGAAGTCTTCACGGGCATGGGCTTTGAAGTGCTGGAAGGCCCGGAAGTGGAGCTGGATCACTATAACTTTGAGCTGATGAACATCCCGAAGAACCATCCGGCCCGGGATGCCCAGGATACCTTCTATGTGGATGACAATGTGGTGCTGCGCACGCACACCAGCCCCATGCAGGCCCGTGCCATGCTGACCCGCAAGCCGCCCATCCGCGTGATCTGCCCCGGCCGCGTGTACCGCGCCGATGAGGTGGACGCCACCCACAGCCCGGTGTTCCATCAGATGGAAGGCCTTGTGGTGGACAAGGACGTGAACATGGCGGACCTGCGCGGCACGCTGAATGCGTTTGCCGAGCAGATCTACGGCAAGGGCATCACCACGCGCTTCCGTCCCAGCTTCTTCCCGTTCACGGAACCGTCCACGGAAGTGGACCTGACCTGCTCCAGCTGCCACGGCAAGGGCTGCCGCATCTGCAAGGGAACCGGCTGGATCGAGGTGCTCGGCGCCGGCATGGTCAATCCGCGGGTGCTGGAAATGTGCGGGATTGATTCCAGCGTGTATTCGGGCTTTGCCTTCGGCATTGGTCTGGAGCGCATTGCCATGCTTCGTTACGGCATTTCCGACATGCGTCTGCTCTATGAGGGCGATGTCCGGTTCCTGTCGCAGTTCCGCTGAGAAGGGGGTAAGATTGTGAAAGTACCGATGAAATGGATCCGCGATTATACGCCCTGCGAGGTGGACGCGGCAAAGTTCCAGAGCAGCATGATCATGATCGGCAATGCTGTGGAAGGATATGAAGAGCTCGGAGCCGAGGTGGACCATGTGGTGGTCGGCCGGGTGGAGGAGTGCGTGCCGCACCCTGACTCGGATCATCTGCATGTATGCCAGGTGAATGTGGGCGGCGAGGCCCCCATTCAGATCGTATGCGGCGCACCCAATGTGGCCGTGGGCCAGCTGGTGCCCGTGGCCCTGGAAGGCGCGCATCTCCCGGGCGGCGTGAAGATCAAGAAGGGCAAGCTGAGGGGCCAGCTTTCCATGGGCATGATCTGCTCCGGTCCCGAACTGGGCGTGCCCACGGATCTGTATCCCTCCGTGGGCGAGGAAGGCATTCTGGTGTTCCGGGAGGATTATCCCCTGGGCGCGGATGTGAAGCCGATTCTCGGTCTTGACGAGACCGTGTTTGATTTTGAAGTGCTGGCCAACCGTCCGGACTGCCTGAGCGTCTGGGGCCTGGCCCGCGAGGCGGCCGTGGCCACCGGCACGCAGTTCCATCAGCCGGAGATCACGGTGAAGGAATGCGGCGGGGATATCCACGACTATGTGAAGGTGGAAGTGGAAGCACCGGACCTGTGCCCGCGCTACGTGGCCCGTGTGGTCAAGAACGTGCGCGTGAAGGAAAGCCCGCTGTGGCTGCGCCAGTACCTGTACGGCGCCGGCATGCGCAGCATCAACAATGTGGTGGATATCACCAACTTCGTGATGCTGGAGACCGGACATCCCATGCACGCCTTTGACCTGGACATGGTGGACGGACAGCACATCATTGTGCGCCGCGCGGTGGAAGGCGAGCACATCACCACCCTGGACGGCAAGGAGCATCCGCTCACCGCCGGACAGCTGGTGATCTGCGACGAGAACAAGCCGGCCTGCGTGGCGGGCATCATGGGCGGCGAGGAAAGCGAGATCACGGAGAAAACGCATACCCTGATGTTCGAGTGTGCCGTGTTCGATTACGCGGCCACGCGTCTGACCAGCCGCGCCCTGGGCATCCGCACCGAGTCCAGCGGCCGCTTTGAGAAGGGCGTCAACCAGCGCACGGCGCTGGAGGCCATCAACCGCGCCTGCCAGATGATCAATGAACTGGATGCGGGCGACGTGGTCAGCGGGATCATTGACCTGTATCCCGAACCCCTGGGCGAGCAGAAGGTGGAGGCCAGCTGCGAGCGCATCGCGTCGTCGATGGGACCATCAGAGGAGACCTTCTCCTCCTTCTTGGAGGCTGCCTTCTGGACCCTCGTTGCCGGCTGGACAGGATGGATGCCGGTCTTTTCCTGCGCTGCCTTGAGATAGCGCTCCATCTCCGTCGCCGTGGCAGCGCCCTCGCCGATTGCGGTAGCGACCTGGCGGAGCCTCTTCTGGCAGATGTCTCCTGCCGCGAAGAGCCCGTCTGCTGTCGTCATCTGGTGCTCATCCGTAATCACATAGCCCTGAGGATCGAGCTCGGCAAGGCCCTGCGCCAGCTCTGTTGCCGGCGCATAGCCAACAAAGACGAAGACGCCGACAGTCCCTCCATCCTCAGGCTTCACCTCATGAGTCTCGC
>CACYNZ010000149.1 GCA_902775835.1 uncultured Eubacteriales bacterium
GTGACATGGGACGGGAACACCTTCGGCGGGAAGCGGAAGAGTTCGTCCAGAGGCTTCAGTGCCGAGCAGATGGAGAACACCAGGGGGAACACCATTGCCACAGCGAGAATCAGCATCAGCAGGTAGATTCCAAGATCGCCCCAGAAGGAACGGTTGGGCTTGCGGCGCTTGGGATGCGCGAGCTTGACCAGCATGAAGCCGGCGTAGATGACTGCCAGGACCACGGTGATAAACCGGATCAGAATAAACGTGGAGGCAGATGCATCAACCTCGCCCTCGATCTGGCCGGCCACCACCTGTTCATTGTAGGTGTCGATCGCCTGAAGACGAAGATGCGCGAACAGGAACACGCCCGCAAGAATCACAAAGACAATCAGGGAAATGATCAGGAACCGCTTGACGTTCAGCTTCGGCTTTTCTTCCTCGATCACCAGTTCACCGCGGATCTGGGCCAGGTAGCGCAGCTGCTCAATCCGGTCATTCGTTTCCGGGGGCTTGATGTGTTGAATCGGCTTTTTCGAACTCATGTGCCCACCTTCCTCAATGCAGTCTGAATTACTTTGTTGCACAGAATCATGACCAGGAACAGAACTGTGGCGATGGCTGAGGCATAACCCATTTCAAAACGTGAGAAGCCATAGTCAAACAGATGTGTGACGATGGTGCGGGCAGCGTAGTCCGTGGACGGATATCCGGCCAGGGCACGCGGCACGTCGCATACGTTGAAAGCCTGGGTGATGGCCATCACGGCACCGAAGAGAAGCATGGGCTTCATGCTCGGAAGCGTAATGTAGTACAGTTCCTGCCAGCGGTTGCGGATGCCGTCCACATAACCGGCTTCATACATGGAGCGGTCCACGCCCTGAAGGCCGGCCACGAAGGAAAGGAAGCCGGTGCCCATGCTCATCCACAGAATGACCACGATGATCACGGGGAGAATGTATCTCGGATCCGTCAGCCAGAGCAGCGGCGCATCGATGAGGCCGAACTGCAGAAGGAAGGAGTTCAGATAGCCATAGGCATCTCCACGGAATATGATGGAGAAGATATAGAAGGCATTGGCTGCAATTGAGGGGGCATAGAATACCACCACGGCAATGGTGCGCAGCCACCTGGGAAGCTCATTGATGAACCAGGCAAACAGGAATGAAAGAATGTATCCGATGGGGCCTGTAATCACGGCTATGACGAAGGTGTTCTTCACAGCCGTCAGGAAAACCTCATCCTGGAGAATCAGGTTGATGTAGTTCTGGAATCCGATGAAGCGCGCCGGTTCCAGAATATTGTAGTAGGTAAAACTGTAATAGATCGATGTACAGATGGGAAGAATGAAGAAAGCCAGGAAAAGCGCGGCATAGGGCAGCAGAAACAGATAGCAGACTTTCATCTTCTTTGCCTTGGCCCAGCCATACTTCATGTTCTCACGTTTCATCTTCCAGTATTTCTGCATGGTTGACTCCATATGTTTTCCCTCCCTTCTCCTTTCCTCAATCCACCGGCAGGTTGAATTCCCTGCGCTTGACCTTGATTTCCTCATTGATCGTCTTGGAATACATCAGCAGCGTCTCTCTGGCATCATCCTTGTCATTGATGACGCGGCGGATCGCGTTGGTCATATGTCTTGTGGTGGAATATCCACCGGCGATCTCGCGGAAGCCCACGGTCTGTGCCATCTGCTCCTTGAGCACGGACAGCTGAGCAGCACTCCATGCCAGCTGATCCAGCGCCTCACGGTTGGCTGTGGTATAGCGGGCAGAGGAGCCGAGCACGCTTTCGATCTCGCGTCCGAAACGGACCTGAGCCTCGCTGCTGGTCCACCACTTGAGGAACTCCCAGCTGTTCTTCTTGACCTGTTCATTGTCTGTGGCAATGATCATGCAGCAGAGACCCGCGCAGTGCACGGAACGGTCCAGGGTTTCCTTCCCGTCCGCGCCTGCTTTCATGGTTCCGGGGAACAGGGTGAAATCCCAGAGGCCGCGGATTTCCGGAGCGGACACGGTCAGGGTATTGTAGACGGAATAGGGTGCCACGCCGATCGGCATTTCGCCGGAACGGAAGCGGCTTACGAAGTCATACACGGTGGGAAGTCCATAGTCATTGTACAGGGAGGTATACAGCTTGAACGCGTTCACGCCGTTTTCACTGTCAATGCAGGTCTTCTTTCCTTCATCATCATAGATCTGGCCGCCATTCTGGTAGATCAAGGAGTTGAGGATCGACAGGTCCGCGCTGGCAATATCCGGATACGGAATGCCCACGGACATGTTGTTGCCCTGAATGGTGGGCAGCATGGCGATCACTTCGTCCCAGGTCTGCGGCGGTTTCAGTCCCAGTTCCTCCAGTACGTCCTCGCGGTAGAAGAGCACGGAGAATTCCTGGGTTTCCGGAAGCGCGTACACGCCTCCGTCATAGATCATGGGTGTCATGGCACTGTCATAGAAGGGTGCCACCACCTGCTCGTAGTCCGGGAACTGCGTCAGGTCTTCCACGGCATGACGCATGGCATAGTTCACAGGGAACCAGGAGCCCACGGACAGGACCACGTCCGGCCCGTTGCCGGCCACCACGGCGGTCAGCAGCGTGTCCGCCACCACCAGTTTTACGTTGGCGTGGATGCCGGTATTGGGGGTAAATGTATCGTCCACCATGGTCTTGAGGATGGTGGACTGGTCACGGCCGGTCACAATCCAGACCTCGATCAGGTCATCGGTTTCATTTTCTTCGAACTTGTCGCCGATGGAGTTGTAATCCACAAAGTAGGAAGCCACGCAGGAGCGGATTTCGTGCAGCGCCTTGGCCAGGAAGCCGTCCCTGGTGGAGGGAAGTTTGGCGCCGTCGCCGGAAATCACGATCATGTCAATGTCCAGCTTGGTTTCCGCCATATTCTGCATGGCCGTGCCAAGGCTGGTAATGTTATCCTTGAAATTGCCGAACGACTGGGTGATCCGTTCCTCGTGGTTCACAAACCCTTCCAGCTGCACGGCAAGGGTCTGGGCCACGGCCACACGGTCGCTCTTCTGACCCGTGATGGCCACCGTGTCATCCACAATCTTGTAGAGCCGCTTGCCGGCAAGATCCATGGCCGTTTTCACGTCCGGATAAATCTTGAACAGATTGTAATCGCGGAAACGGTCCGGGTTCACGCCTGTGAGCACGAGAATCTTGCGGTAGATCTGGTTCAGCTCAAAGATGGAATCCTCCAGGCGCTCCAGCACCGGGCCCATGCCGCCCAGTGTTGCTTCCAGGCGCACGGTGTGATGTCCCTTGGTCAGGTAGAACTGGAACGGCTTGCCGCTTTCATCGCACAGTGTGCGCATATCCCAGGAAGTGTTGTAGTCAAAGGTCAGAGTCTCCACTTCCGAGAAAGGCGCCTCACCGTCCAGATAGAAATTCCGGCAGGACAGGGATCCGCGCTGATACGCCTGACGGGCCTTGATGGAAATGTTATACAGGCCGTCCTCTTCAATATCGAATCCCCATTCAATCCACTGGCCCGCATTGTTCCACGGATCGCCGCCGATATAGTTCATGATGGTGTTGGTGACGGAATACGGCACCGTGCTGGGTGAAGACCGGTCATAGCGCGCATACAGCGAAGGCGAGGAGCGCAGCGTGGAATCTTCGCCCTGGATGATCTGCCTGTAATCGGCGGATGCAGCGGAGACGCCCGCAGGAATGCTTTCTTTGTACTCAGCATAGGAGCGCACCTTTGTGCTCGGCACCAGGGTGATTCCGCGAATGATCATGGGCTCGTTGACCGCCTTCAGGCTCAGCGTGCTTTCGCCCGCGTCAAAATAGAACTGATAAGGCTCAGTCTCATAGCCCATGTCGTCCTTGCAGTACACCTGCTGCCAGTCAAACACTTCCACCTGCGAAGGCCGGATATCATTGCCCTGGTTATCCTGCCTCACCGGTCCCGCGTTGGTCCAGAGCCGTGAAAAGCAGAGCTGGGACGCACCCGAAAAAGGAAGACTGCCATTGATGTACAGCTCCCGCTCCATATCCACGCCGCGGCTGTTCACTGTCAGATAGTCCAGAAGAATCCGGTACATACCGGCTTCCGGGACATCGACATGCCAAGTCACAGTGGACCCGTCTGGTGTGAAGACACTGTCCGGATGATCTGCATCCACATGCGCGTCACCCTCAAACGCAAGTACGTCCACTGCAATGGACTGCGTGCCTGACGGTGCATCGCTGTGTGCGGACAGATACTTTTCATAGGTATCTGTTCTTCCGATCTCTCCGACGTTTTGGCTCAGATCCACGCCCTCATACTTCTGCTGAAAGTTGTCCGGGCCTTTTCCGAGGATCACGATCAGAACGATCACTGCACAGACAGCCAGAACCCCCAGGATTTTTCCAAGTTTCTTCTTGCGCATTGACCTGACCTCTCCCATCCTTGAAAATGTATTATTGTATACCCTGATGAAGAAATGATAGAAAACAATGGAACACAAAAGAACTCCGGCAGATGCATTCCTGGTTTTCCGCAACGTAGTTTAGCCTAATTATTTTAACTCAGGTATTCTGCAGTGTCAATTAAACCGAAAACCTGCTCCGGTTTTCAGCCGGATACGGACAACAAATGATCAGTCTCCCCGGATTTTATGGGAAATATTGGTATCATGATATGTGTTTTTTGCTCAAATTCCCATATCATGTCCCGACCTGAAGACCGCTTAAACACGTTTCATGTTCGAAATAACGGAAAAAGCACAGAGGATGTCCCGCATACCTCTGTGCCGCCGAAACCGGATGATAAGCCTCTCAGCTTCACGCATGAGAAAAGGACCGGCAGATACCGGTCCGTGTCAGGTTTCTCACTATTTTTCCCTTGGGGTCACACCCACATAGATCACCTGGGGCTGCGCATCATAGGTGTCCGTATACATGTATCTGCGGTCCACCACGGTACTGCCCTCATAGGTCACCAGGTACGCATCCACAATGGTGCCGGGCTGTGCCTTGGAATAGACATATTCCTGATCGGTATACGTCACATACTCGGCATTGCGGTCCTTCACATACTTCGGCTCCGTGGGCGCCTCAATCGGCGTCAGAACTGTCTCAATGTCATAGGTCTGGTTTCCGAGGTCCGCGCCATAGATATTGACCACGCACATCAGGTTGACCTTTTTGGTGTTGCTGGACTGCACCGCCGCGGTAATGTATACCGGACTGGATGAAGTGTTCTTGAACACCATGTCAATCTTATGGTTGGAATACCAGTACACCGTGGCATCCTTGCCGAAATCGATGTAGCTGACCTCCCGGGAATGGGGCTCACGCTTGACAATGTTCATGCCTGCCCGCACCGCCGCCAGATAGACGGTGGTGGATGCCTGGCAGACGCCTCCGCCGATGCCCTCGGCCAGTTCGCCGTAGGCATACTCAATGGCCGGATAGAATCCGTTCTTGGTGGTCCGCTCACCCACAATATTATTGAAGGAAAACTGCTGTCCGGGCTGCAGAATGGTGCCGGAAACCCGTGAAAAGGCCACCCGGATATTGTTGTTCCGCTCCTCTGTACTATGGGAGCTGATCGGGGTTGTTGCCGTTCCGCGCAGCGCCACCACATGGTCCTTGAGGTCCTGAACCGTCACCTGCGGTTCCGTCATGGTGAAGTCCAGTTCAATATCCCCGCTCTGCATGGAAGACAGCCGGTGATAGATTTCCTCCTTCACCGGTTCCACGTTCAGGCTTCTGCCCACCACTTCCTCGTTGAAGGTGAAGGGATAGGTCATGTCCGGATTGAACGTGGCAAGCGTTGCATCCACCGGTGCCCGGTATACCGCCTGGGCGATATCGGCCAGAATGCTGTCGATCACGGAGGTGTCGCCACTGGGCATGGCTGTATATCCTTCATAGGGCTCAGCGCGCAGGCGTTCCATTTCTGAGCGCCGCTCCGCCAGATCGCCTACGTGTCCCTGCTGCCATGCTTCTTGCAGCGCGTCCTCTACCTTGACCTGCATGCTCAGCTCGCCGGCACTGATTTCCCGCACCAGCTGACCCTGATAGGTCAGGCGCACCGACCATGCTGAAGAGCGCTGCTGCGCATTGCTGGTCACCACATCCCGGGCCTGTTCCTGTGTCAGGCCGCCCAGGCTGATGCCGTCCACATAGACGCCTTCCACATACCGGTCGTTGTAGGGTTCCACAGCCGCGCGCAATTCGCGCTCCGCTCTGGCACTGCGTACGGTCTGCACCCCGATCAGGATCAGAGCTGCCGCGGCAGCAATGCTCAAAGCAATAATCAGGCCTTTCTGCAGGCCGCTCTTCGGCTTCTTCCCCCCGGGATTCTTCCCGCCGGACCGGGATGCTGCCGGTTTCGGCGGCTGGGGCGGCGGCGTGAATCCCCGGTTCATGTTCTGGACGTAGGCGGCGGGATAAATGCCGCTGCCGTTATGCGGCACGCCCTGGGAAGGCATATTGCCCACCGGATACCCAGCTGAAGACGCACCTTCCGTAAACGGCACTGCCGCATTTCCTGCCGTCTGTCCCTGGACGGGATAATACACCGGCGTCTGATATCCGCCTGTCTGCGGCATGGCGCCGGTCATCCCGACATTCTGATATCCGCCGGTCTGCATGAAGCCGCCGGTCATGCTGCCTGTCGTCTGAAATCCGGCCGTGCCCTGCATGTTCCTGGGCATGACCGCTTCCGTCCGCATTCCGCCCGTCTCCTGATTTCCGGGGACCTGGGGCATGCTTCCTGTACTCTGCGCTGGAGCAGCAGCCTTGTCAGCACTTTTCCTGCCGGCCGCCTTTTTCGTGCTCTTTCCTTTTTCCTGGGACTTCGGGGCGGCCTGCGGCTTATAGCCCCGTGTACCTGTGGTTTTTCTTTCCTTGGTTTCCGATGATTCGTTTTTTGGATTCTGACTTGCGGTTTCCGCCTTGGCCTCCCTGCTGCGGTATGCCTCCCGGCGGGCGAAATCCTGATTCGTTCCAGCCCTGGACGGCTGGCTATCCGCAGTGTCTGCCGGGCTGGCAGGCTGTCCTTCCACTTTATGATCCAGATACTTGGCAGATCGTCTTCTGCGCTCCGAGGGAAGCATCGCTTCCATGGATTCCTGTTCCTGCACGGCATTCACCTGCCTTTCCTCTTCAATAACAATTCAGCCCGCCCTTCAGTCAATTGACTGCAGGAGCAGCTCAATATCCCGCTCTGACTGATTCCAGACCGCGGCCGTTGAGCCGATCCGGGCATGCTTCGGATCATTTTCCTGGTGAAAGTCGCTGCCTCCGGTCACCAGAAAACCCATGGACCGGGCAATGCGGTCCAGACGCTCAAATCCCCATGACTGCGCGGACGGATGATATACTTCCACACCCATCAGGCCCAGATCCTTCCACTTGGAAAGGAGTGAGCGCAGCACAGATTCTTCAAGATTCAGTTCCACGGGATGCGCAACGACTGACACAAACCCGCTCGCGCGCAGAAGTTCAAGCGCCTGCTGCATATTCAGACGTTCGCACGGAACATACGCGCACTTTCCGTTGCCCAGATATTTTTCAAAAGCTTCCTGCATGTTCCGCACATACCCCGCGTGCACCATGGCCCGGGCTATATGCGGACGCCCGAATGTGGCTCCGCCGCCTCCCGTCAACCTTCTTCGCCGCATCATGTCGCGGAAATCCAGCGGCATGCCCATGGACTCAAGACGTTCCACAATCCTGCGCGCACGCTCTTCACGCTTCTGTGCAAGGTCCAGCACCTTTTCCCGGATGGGTGAATCCCCGGCGGTGCCGTATCCCAGCAGATGCAGGCCGTGCATGTCCGAAATGCTCAGTTCCACTCCGGGAATGATGGTGAGCCCATCTCCACCCATGGACACGACCTGGTCCGAACCGGCAAACGTATCATGGTCCGTCACTGACATATGCGTCAGGCCGGCCATGCGGCACTCGTGAAGCATGAGCTCCGGGCAAAAGACCCCGTCGCTGGCATTGGTGTGCAGATGCAGATCAGGTCTGACCATTCAGACTGTCCTCCGGGATAAAGCTGGACGGGAGCTCAGGCTTATCCTCCGTTTTCTCTTCCCTGGCAGGTTCAGGCGCAGGCTCCACCGGAATCCGGGCAGCCTCTCTCGGCTTGTCTTCATCCATGGAAGCATCCGCTTCGCGGCCTTCCATGATGGCCACAAACTCATTGCGGCCCACGGTTTCCTCAGTGAGCAGCGTATCCACCAGACGATTCATCTGCTCGAGGTTCGTGCGGATGGTCTCCTTGGCACGCTCGTAGCATTCATCCAGCATCTGCTTGACTTCCTCGTCAATCATGGACGCATACTTCTCCGAATACGGACGGCTCTGTCCGAATTCCATGCCCACGAACACTTCATTGTCGCTGCCCAGATAAATGGTGCCCAGCTTTTCGCTCATACCGTACTTGGTCACCATCTGGCGGCACATTTCCGTGGCCTGCTTCAGGTCAGAGGAGGAACCGGTGAAGATTTCGCCGATCAGCACTTCCTCAGCCGCATGTCCGCCCAGGGCCATGCAGATAATATCCCGCATCTGGCTGCGGCTCATGTTGTCCCGCTCCTCACTGGGCAGGGACAGGGTGTGTCCGGCGCTCATGCCGCGGGGCACAATCGTCACCAGGTGCACTTCATCGCATCCGGGAAGCATATGGCCCACCACCGCATGGCCGGATTCGTGAATGGCCACCATACGGCGGTCGCGGTCCGATACCTTGTGGCTCTTTTTCTCCGGTCCCATCTGGACACGGGCAATGGCATCGATCAGCAGCTGCTGATCGATTTCCTTCTTTCTGGAGCGGGCAGCCAGGATAGCCGCCTCATTCATGACATTCTCCAGATCCGCACCGGCAGCATAGGGCATG
>CACYNZ010000150.1 GCA_902775835.1 uncultured Eubacteriales bacterium
TCCTTCATCTTCTCCTGATTCCGGAGAAATGACATGATATTCGTCAGAATTCGCTCATTTCCGCCCGCTGTGATTTCGGAATTCATGGACATTTGTTTCAGGATACAAGAAGATTTCAAAATTTTCAGAAAAATATTTCAAATTTGTTTCTTTTATGTTGACAGACGTGAAGAAAAGATGTATTATCTCCTTGCAAATAACAGATCACCTTTCTTGTGAAAGTGACAGCTATGCCAGTGGCTGTCTCTTTTTTTGTCCATAAAAGCTATAAACGGCCTGGGTTCGTTCCGAAAGGAAATTGTTACAGAATTATGCAGAGCCTTACTGCATGCTTCTGTCTCCTTATCTGCTGATCTCCTGACCGCGAAACAAGTCTGAAAAATATTAACTTCATCAATTCCCGCAATACCGGACAGATATCCGGGAATTCCATTGCCAAAATACTGCCTTCATTTTACAATGAACCGAAAGATTTCCATGGCAGGCTCTGTCTCATGACAGACAGAACAGAAAAAGGTTTTCAGACCCCTGGCCTGCTTTCCGCCCCGCGTCCGAATTCCCATGGAATCCAGCATATCAAATGGGAGGAACACCGTTTTGAAAAACCTGGTTCGCGCTGTCCTGACATCTCTTGTTTCCGTACTGGCACTGCATCTGTCCTGGGCCTGTGCCTCAGAAGCACCGGATCTGACATTGAAATGTGAGTTTGATGTTTTTTCGGGGAAGCAGTCCTTCTCCCAATGTCTGGACGGAGACTACCGGACATACTGGTCCACCAACAAAGGCGGCTCAGATGCCCTGTTGGAAATCCGTGTACCGGAAGGACAGCATGCATCCGGAATCTGGATGCAGTGGTATGATCAGCCACACGCATGGAGTGTATGGATTCAGGAACAGGAAGGCACCTGGCAGGAACACAGCCATACAGACGGAGCCTACCTGTCCGAGTTCCTCACGCTTCCCGAAAACACCACGGCTTTCCGTCTTGCCAATGCTCCGGGTGAAAGAAAGCGGTTTTACCTGGCGGACATGCATATCTATGGTGAGGGCGAACTGCCCGCAAACGTCCAGCGCTGGAACCCGCCTGCCGAAAAGGCGGACCTGATGCTTGTGGCCGCCCATCCGGATGATGAGGTCCTCTGGTTCGGCGGAACGCTTCCCAGATATGCCGGAGAAGAACAGCGTATCTGCCAGGTATGCACGCTGGTGCCTGCCATTCCCTGCCGCCGCCTGGAACTTCTGGACAGTCTCTGGACCTGCGGCGTCCGGAATTATCCGGTCTGGGGCATGTGCCGGGATGCCTATTCAAGCACACTGCAGGATCAGTACAGGGCCTGGGATAAATACCGGATCTATGACATCTTTACCGGATGGATCCGGAGATTCAAGCCGGATGTGCTTCTGACCCATGACCGTTTCGGTGAGTACGGCCACGGAGCGCATCAGGTCTGCGCTGATGCCGTCATGCACGCGCTGGATCTTGCCATGGATCCCGGAAAATACAAAAACTCCTTTGAGGAATATGGGCTCTGGGAGGTACCCAAGACTTATCTGCACCTGTATCCGGAAAACAGCATCCGGATGGACTGGCGTCAGCCGCTCAAAGCCTTTGACGGGAAAACCGGATTTGAGGTGGCGGAGGAAGCTTTTCAGTGTCACGCTTCCCAGCTGCGCGGAAACTACAAGGTGGAAGACTCGGGACGCACGGACTGCAGTCTATTTGGGCTGTACCGCACTACAGTGGGACCGGACAGGGAAAAGAATGACTTTTTCGAGCACATACCCGAAAAGTAATCCATGGACATGCAGAAAAAGGAATCGGCTGCATCCGATTCCTTTTTCTGCATATCTCTATTTCTCGAAACGTCGGAGCGGGATCTCCAGCACATGCATGTCTTCCGGACAGTCTTCAAGAAGTGACAGGATCCACTTCTTCACCACAGTCCTCACTTCCACTTCCCGCCATTTCCGGCAGTTATCATCCACAAGCAGCGCCTGGGCATATTCCGGCGTCAGCTGACCGCTCACATGGAGCATGAAAGCCCTGGAGAACCAGTTGATGGCTCCTTCGTCTCCGGCATACTGAGTGGGAGCCAGGGTGCCCTCCGCCATGCTGATGCTCAGTGCTTCCGTGTCTGACTGCATCTTCCTGAATGTGTCAGAGGACAGATCATAGAGCGCTTCTTCCGTCCAGTGAAATCCGCTGTCATCCCTTCGTATGCGTCCGGCAAAGCCGGGAAAAGCCTGGGGCTGACCTACGGTAATCTGCCGGAGCCCGGAAAAATCCACCGTGGCAAACCCATGGTCATGTCCGCACAGGTACAGTGTCACGCCATAGGCGGAAAGCAGCTCTGAAAGCTTCCGGGCACCGGGCGTGCGTGCATCCCGTTCACTGGGAAGAATCGGATGATGACCACAGGCGATCACCGGCACATTTTCAGGGAGTTCCTGCAGTACCTGCCGGATCCAGGCAAGCGTCTCCTCATGGATTCCGCCGTCCGGCAGCACCTGGTCCTGAACATCAAGCCGATTGGTGTCCAGCAGCAGAATACAGGTACCGGCCTGCGTCATGACCGCACAGCTGGCAGAAGCTTTATCCCGGCTGAAAGCCTGCTGCGAACCGTATGCTCCATACATTTCACGGAATGTATCCTTTGTGAAATGAGCGTTATAGTCATGGTTTCCGGGAATCGCAAAGACCTGAACATCGGCATCTTCCTGCAGGCGATGGAGTCTTTCCAGCACTAGTACATGTTCTTCCATTCGTCCGTTATCTGTGCTGTCGCCAAGAAGCACGCAGACATCACCGGACTTTGCGTTTTCAAGGATGGCAGCATAGGCTGCGTCAAATGCATCCGTGTCCGCCCGCATATGAGTATCACTGATCACAAGAAATGATTCACCAGAAGCACATCCTGCAAGAGCAAACAGACTCAGAAGAAGAACAAGCCATGCTTTCATGTTCCTGATCCATTCCCTTCCTTGGCGATTCCGGGAGACTGTCCAGTCACTAGAGGCACAGAGCGTGCAGTACTTTTTTTTCGGAAATACCCGGAGATATCACGGGCATGTCTTCTTTGAATGGATGCGCTGTCTGCAAGGCCCGCTCTGCGACCTTATTATAAACGAAGAAAAGGATTTCACAATTGTGCAACGGATCCGCTTTCATGGATGGAGCATTCCCCGCCTGTGAAAGCACGCCTGCTGCATACCATGGTTTCTTTCATCAGATACGTCATATGCCTGCCCTCTCCTCAAATGTTCAGGCAAAGAGAGGGTTCACTTTCGGTTATGAAAAGCGCCGGCAAAGCGGCGCTTAATGGTTCTGCATCTGTTTCCGAGAAATGAAACTCAGGCCTGTGTGTCTCCCATAAGGCGCTTCCAGCTCTCCATGATTTTCCCCGGCGTGCACATCTCCCCGGGCATCGCACGCTGCTCATAGGTTTCAAACATCATCTGCCCTGCATACCCTGTAGAGAGCAGCTGGTCCACCACTTTTTTCCAGGGAACGCTGCCTACACCCGGCATCCAGTGCTTTTCATCCACAAAATCATAATCCGAAAGATGTGTGGTAATAATGTACGGTCCGCAGGCATTGATGAAGCTTTCATGTGTTTCCTTCAGTAGATGATTGAAATCAAAGGTCATCATTGCGCTGCTTCCGTGACCGGTCAGCTGCAGCATTTCCGCGGAACAGTTGCCAAGGCAGGTCCTTGGAAGCTCTTCCACAGCAAGCACCACGCCAAGAGACAGCGCATATGCTCCCAGCTCCTCCACCGCATCTCTGGCAATGGCCAGGCGATTTGCCCGCTCATCGTCCCCGATAGGCTCAAAGCTTGCATGCATCACGGCAATTCCGATGTTCCACTCGGCGATCCTGTCAAGTACACGCTTTTCCAATGCAATCGCCTGGCGCCGCTGCTCCGTATTCGCGCTGGAAGGATCCGTGGCAGGACCGAATGGCGTATGCGCTGAAAGAATCTCAAGCCCGGCAGAAAGAATGTGTTCCCTTCTGATTTCCGCCTCACGGGTCATGGCACGTTCCGGCATATCTGGCGGAAACACCAGTTCCGCTGTCTCAAATCCGACACGCCGTGCGTCTTCCCATTTTTCAGGCGTGGATTCAACAAAGAATTTGGACGTAAGCCCAAGCCTGTTCATATCTCTCATCCTTTCACAGTTCCCAGCCTGTCACAACAGTCGGAATCCCTTCGTGACAGGTATTGAGGATGTTCAGTATGTACCTGGCATGCGGTTCGTTTTCCTTCAGACGGCTGAGAGCTTAACCCTGGAAAATTGCTGCTTACGGGTCCCGAAGCGAACGACAGCACAGCTGTTCAGGAATGCAAAAATCTCTGAAAGCCACAGCCATGGCACTTTTCCTGATCAGGATATTCGTGTATACTACACATGTCAAGAGGAATCTGACTATATCAGAATGCCCCTGTCAGGCAAAGGCATCATGGACTGCGGAAAGCCTTCCCGGAACGGATGCTGCGGGTTTTCCATGCCTGCCTCTTGAATGCCGAATATATGGTATATGGTACATGCATATTCTGTTTCATCTGACCATACAGTATTGCATGTCGGATGGGACAAGCATCTATAGAGAGGAACGACAATCATGAAAAAAGCATTGGGTCTCATGCTGGTTCTCCTGGTTTTCTGTACTGTGATTTCTTTTTCAGGTGCGGAGAACAATTCCATTACCAACGTTGAAACGCATTATGACTACGACAATACATTGGCAGTTCCTGAGGACGTCAACAGTCAGGAACCCCCTATTGAGCCGAACTTTACGTTCTCCAACGATGGAAGGTATGAGAGCGTTTCGGAAAGCGGAGCTCAGAAAGGTGCTTACAGCATCTATTCAAACGTACTGGATCAGGTTTCTGCTGTAGGCTGCGAACTCGCTGACACGGACGGCACTGTGCTTGCGCGGCACGAGGAACCCGGATATGTCGTAGAGGATCATCTCTACCATTATTTCCGGATCAATGAGAAGGCGGACTCATCGGATCTTACCTATAAGGTGAAGCCCGGAGCGGAATACAGGTTCAGAGTGTATGCAGTGTACAGCGGCCAGCGGTATTACTGGAACTGGGAAAGCATTCAGCTCCCCGGCACCCGCGTCTATGTCTACCATTTCCATCCAAACGGAGCCACCGGCAGCTATCCGGACAAGACGTCCTCGAACGGCTCCATCACCCTTCCCGCCAATACCATCAACCGCAGCGGCTACCGGTTTGTAGGCTGGAACTCCAGTCCGGATGCAAGCGGGATGTATCTCGGTCAGGCCGGAGAGACGATTTATGCGCCGGATGAAACCACTTTCTACGCAATCTGGGAATCCATCGCCGACACAGCGCTTACGGAAACCACTGCGGTTTCAGACAATGCGCGCACCATGTTTACCGCGAAAACCGGAGTAAATGTCCGGAGCAAAATGGATACGAAAAGCGCGGCAGTTGAAAGGATCCAGGCTCAGGGCACGGTGGTCACCATTCTCGGCGAAGGCACGGACAAGAAGGGCACCCTCTGGTATCATGTTCAGCTTGCCAACGGTGAAACCGGGTATATCCGCGGAGACCTGCTCGCCACAAACGCTGACCTGACAACCGTCATGGACATAGACCGTGGTGACTTCCATACGTATTCGGTTCAGCTGGTCAAAGGCAAGGACTGCCCTGCCTATTCCGGTCCCGGTACCGAATACGTGCGCGGTGCCAAGGGAAAAGCGTATATGTCCACCTATGACACAGTCTATGTATACGGACGTGAAAACAACTGGCTGCTTGTACAGTATGACATCACTCCTGCCCATTACCGGTTCGGATATATTCTTTCTGACGCTGTCACCGATGCTTCCCAGATAGGAGAACTCCAGTTCAGTCGGCAGGAAGCTGTGATTTCCAGAAAGACTGCGATTACTGACGATCCGCTTCATTCTCATTCCAAGCTGAGTGTTGTCCCGGCCAAATCCACCGTGTATATCCTCGCCCGGATGAATGAATGGGTGTACATTGAATATCTCAATGTCAGAGGATTCGTTCCCGCAGACAGAGTTCAGGCCAAGTAACATCTCTGAGAGCTGTCCGGCAGACAGTACCTGCTGCCATTCAAACAGGTTACGCAAAAAACGATGTGTTCTGATACAGAAATCGGAACACATCGTTTTTTGGTGCAGCCGCACTGACCGCTTTGGACTGCTGCGAATACTATTCATTTGAGTTTTCGTTTTCGGAAATCAAGAATTGGAATCAGAAAACAACCTCGTCACCACTGATCTGCAGAGAACCGTCCCTGTACCGCTGCCTGCATCACCGCTTCTGCTGCAGACAGCTTGTCAAGGACATGCTCAGGACAGTGTCACTGATTTACTGCATTGGTGCAAAGCAGAGCAGAAAACTGCAATTCTTTTCCCAGAACACAGGATATTCCAGTTCACTTTCTGACACAGGTTTTCCTTTTGTCCTGGCCCCCGGATAAACGCCTGAACTTCCCCGTACAAGAAAGACCGAATCATCCGATGTTCTTATGAAGGCAGTACATTCAAATACCACTATCGGATTAGCCGGATTGTCGTAAAAATAGACTGTAAGGGCGCAGGGCATACCATTTACCGAGAGTATGTTTTCTTCATAGATACTCATATTTTTACTCTGATGTGAAAAATCATGGGGCTTATTACAGCCTTCAAAATCAGGATTCATCACTCTGGTGATATTGTAGAATACTTTCTGCTCATCGTCCTCATAGGCAACATAAAGGCTTTCATCGGCCAGAACAAATCCTGATTTTTCAAAATGCCTCCTGATTCCCTTTTGGAGAATGTAGTGTTCATCGATTACCCGCAGGCTGTTCAACGGATTGTACAGGCGAAGCCCATAATCCGGGAACTCACGGTACGTATTCCTGCCTCCAACCACTTCTTTCAGCTGTGCATAGGATAATTCCGCGTTTTCCACCTTCATGCTCTCGTAGATATCATGATATCGTGAAAAATGAGTCTCTTCGCCGAACACCACCAGTGGGAACAGTGTCAGAACGGCCATCAGAGCACAGATGAGTCTTTTCATGTTCAAAATCCTTTCTTTCAGATTCAAATTCAGAGGCGAATGCATGCTTGTCTATACCTGCTGTCTCGCAGGCTGTGAAAGCCGTTTGTTTTCAGGATGTAATGGATGACATACAGCCATCCGAGGCAGTGCATAAAACGAAGTGATCTGCTTCATGCATTGCCCCGTTTTCTCTTTGAGATATGTCTGTTTTGGGACTTCATAGGGTATTTGTCTTCCCTGTCCAGTGGCAGAGTCCGATCCCCATCCTTTTACTTCTCTGTAATCTCAATTTCTGCCGATGCAACAACCGGTTCCGGAGCCCCCTGTGCCGTGCAGGTAACAGTAATCTTCTGTCCCACAGGAGCGTCCTTTCCGATTCTGATCTGACCATTCTGGGAAATGGTTGCTATGCTTTCGTCCACATCCAGCGCCCATGCAAGCTTTTTGTCGGAAGCATTGCGCGGACTTATCGCCGCATTCATGGCAAGCGTTCTTCCGGGAACAGCCTTGCCCCGCGCTGTAAGTTCCAGTGTCTCTACCGGCTGTTTGACCGCAACGTTCACTCTTCCGGCCCTTCCGCCCCGTTCCTTCACGGTGATACTCACTTTTCCGGCTTTCAGTGGTCGGATGACAGCACTTCCGTCTCCGTGGTCCTCTATCTCCACGATGCTTTTGGCGGATGCAGTCCATACGAGTCCTTCCAGCGGAACAGAAGCCGGCTCAAGGGAAGCAGAAATGTCTGCCGTCTGGCCTTCTGCAGCGAAAAGTGTCACAGCCGAGGGCTCCACATTCACAGCTTTGACTCTGGGGAGAAGGGTAATTTTCTTCACAGCATAGGTGCCGTAGGTTTCAGACTGTGCCGCAACATAAACCGTCTTGACATCATCGATATTACCACTGACTGTCAGAACGCCTCTGTTGTCTATCTTAGCATCCATTGCATCTTTCGAATAATAACCGATTTCAGTTTCAGGACTAAAGGAATCCAGGACATTCCAATTGATCCTGTTGTTTTTTGCCTGTGCGTTCACAATTGAGGGATCTGCAAATGACGCAATGAATTTCAGTTTCTGACCGGCTGATACAGAAGTTACCCCATCTTCTGTCGACAAGGTAAGTCCGACCTGAGCTTCGGTGATTAACGGCTGTGAGGTATCCAGTGAGAAATACCCTGCCAGCTGTCGCAGGTCTTCAATGGTCGGAGTATAGACTGCCGGCGGCGATGATATGAGTATGAATATCAGATGCCTCCCGGAGCATGCCGCAATTATCCCAAAGGCCAGTTTCTCGCCTTCATTGGTTTTGATTCCTGTTCCGAGAGCAACCGGGTATCCGTCGATCTCCATTAAGTAGGATGTGTGGTTTGCCAGGTTACCCGATACCTCTGAAATGGCCGATTCTACGGATGATTTCATACCTTCGACCGTGGAGTACAGGCGTTCTTCCGGTTTCGGACTGAACATGTACAAGGCGCTGATTTCCGTTCCGGCGACAGAAGAAGTGTACAGTTTGGATTCGGATACTTCATCATATTCCCATGTGCCCAGACTGGTCTTGCCTGAAAGGATGCCGACTGTGTCCCCATCTCCAATCGCGACAGAGACAACTGCACTTGCCGGAAAGGTTCCTTCTTCTCCTGACTGAGCACTGGATGAATCGTTGACGCCGGGGTATGTTTCTGTTGGTATTGTTAGCGTCGGGAAAAAAGGGCCAACGTTGGTCGGGAGAAAAGGGCCAATTCTAGCCGGGTAAATAGGGCCGATCAAGTAAAAGCCTGGCGGATTATT
>CACYNZ010000151.1 GCA_902775835.1 uncultured Eubacteriales bacterium
GACGGGGCAGATAGCCTCTGATATCCTAAATGCAGAAAGAGAGGGATCCATACATGCGCTTTCTTATCGCCTCCGATATTCATGGAAGCAGCCTGTACTGCCGGATGCTCCTGGATGCGGCAGAACGGGAAGATGCTGAGCGGTGCATTCTTCTGGGCGACCTGCTCTATCACGGCCCCCGTAATGATCTGCCAGACGGGTATGCGCCGAAGGAAGTCATCCGGATGCTGAGCAGCAGCCGGATGAAGCTTTATTGTGTACGCGGCAACTGTGAGGCAGAAGTGGATCAGATGGTACTTCCGTTTCCTGTCATGTCAGAATCCATGATCATGCCGGTGGGCAATTCCCTTATGTATGTAACGCATGGGCATATCTATCACATGGATCACCTGCCGCCTCTGAAACCAGGAGATATTCTTCTGCATGGACATACCCATGTTCCAGGCATATGGCACCTTGAAAGCGGCATCACGGTTCTGAACCCGGGATCTGTATCCATTCCCAAGGAAAATTCCTGGCGCGGGTATATGATCCTGGAAGATACCACTTTTGTTTGGAAAGATCTCAGCGGGCTGGAAAAACTGCGCTGGGAGTCCGCAAGATAAACAAAAGCACATCCGTCAGCGGCAGAGTACTGTCGTCAGCAGATGTGCTTTTTCAATGACAATCAGGCATGAATCTTCCAGATCTCCGCAGCATACTGCGCGATGGTACGGTCAGAGGAGAATTTGCCGGCCATGGCTGTATTGATAAGACATTTTCTTGCAAAGCCTTCTGGATCCGCGGCATAATCACGGTTTGCACGAAGCTTGGCTTCCATATAGGAAGGGAAATCCTTCAGGATGAAATAGTGGTCCGGCTTATGCCAGCTGGCTCCGTCGAGAAGCGCCGTGTACAGCTCATGGAATGCACCGTCATCATCCGGGAAGGTACCGTCCACAAGATTATTCAGTACCCGGGCTATTGTCGGATCTGACTCATAGATTTTCCTGGGATCATAAGAGTCCCGGATCGCATCAAGCTCTTCCACGGTGGCCCCGAAAATGTAATTATTTTCCTCACCGGCCTGTTCCACAATCTCCACGTTGGCGCCGTCAAACGTGCCAAGGGTGACAGCGCCGTTGAGCATGAGCTTCATGTTGCCGGTTCCGCTCGCTTCCGTACCCGCAGGGGAAATCTGTTCCGAGATGTCCGCGGCGGGAATGATTTTCTCAGCCAGTGAGCAGTTGTAATTGGGGAGGAAAGCCACTTTCATGAGGCTACTGACGTCAGGATCCCCATTGACCATATCCGCGATCAGATTGATCAGGTGGATCACGGCCTTGGCACGGTCATAGCCTGCAGCTGCCTTGGCACCGAAGATAAAGGCCGTAGGCGTGAAGTTCCGGATCGTTCCGTCCTTGATCCCATGATAGATGGCGAGCAGGGAAAGCGCATTCATCAGCTGGCGCTTGTATTCATGCAGACGCTTGACCTGCACATCAAAGATCATGGAGGGGGAGACTTCGATCCCGGTGGTGCGCTGAATTTCATCGCACAGCTGACGCTTTTTCTCAAGCTTGATCTGCTGGAATTCATGGATGGAATCAGCATCCAGGTGATCCTTCAACTTTTCAAGAAGTGTCAGATCCTTGAGGTAGCCTTCACCGATGCGGTCGGAAATAAAGCGGCACAGTTCCGGATTACACAGTCCAAGCCAACGGCGCTGCGTGATGCCGTTGGTTTTGTTCTGAAAGCGTTCCGGATAAAGCGCATACCATTTCCTGAAAATGGTACGCTTGAGAAGCTCGGAATGAATCTCGGCAACACCATTGGTGGCAAAGCCTGCGTAAACAGCCAGCTGGGCCATATGCACACGCCGGCCTTCAATTATGCACAGATCCGGCGCGACCGTCTGTCCGCGTGCCTTCATATCCCTGCGGAACGCCTGGTCGATACGGCGGATAATGGCCACCACGTCCGGGCAGACAGAGGAAAGAAGACTCAGATCCCACTTTTCCAGGGCTTCCTGCATGACTGTATGATTGGTATATGCAAACGTCTGCCGCGCGATATCCAATGCACTGTCAAAGTCCATGCCGGAAAGCATGAACAGCCGGATCAGTTCAGGGATAGCCATGACAGGATGCGTATCGTTGAGCTGTACGGCGTACTCTTCCGCAAAATGGGAATAGTCCTCTCCGTGACGTTTTCTGTAGCGGCGCAGCATATCCTGGATACTGGCGCTGACCATCACATACTGCTGCTTGACACGCAGCTGCTTGCCTTCACGGCGGTTGTCATTGGGATAGAGGAATTTGGTGATGTCTTCAGCACGGTTCTTGTCCGCGCTTGCCTTGGCATAGGCCTGTTCATTGAAAAGATCAAAATCAATCTCATGCAGACTTTCGCACTGCCAAAGACGCAGCGTGCCCACATGATCCGTTTCATAGCCGATAATGGGCATATCATAGGGAACCGCAAGGACGTTTCCCGTCTTCATGCGTACCACTACAGCCTCATCTTCACGGCGTATGGACCACGGATCTCCGTAACGAGACCAGTCATCCGGCTCTTCATGCTGACGGCCATCCACAAAGGACTGCTTGAACAGGCCGTATTTATACCTCAGTCCATAGCCGGTAAGCGGAAGGTTCATGGTTGCGGCACTGTCAAGGAAACAGGCAGCCAGACGTCCAAGGCCTCCGTTTCCGAAGGCGTCGTCCTCAATATCTTCCAGCATGCTGAGCTTGACCCCGCGCGCACTGAGAAGCTGATCCACTTCCTTAAGAATGCCCATGCAGAAAAGATTGTTGAATACCATACGGCCCATCAGATACTCCGCGGAAATATAGGCCGCCTGCCGTCCGCTTTCCGCCTTGTGTTCAGTTTTCACCCAATTCGGTGCAACCGCCTCCATACAGGCACCGGCTATGGCCCGATGCAGCTGCTGCGCGGTGCAGTGCTGAAGATCTGCGTGATCTCTGGCAAGGAGCAATTCTTCAGCCCGCGCAAGGATTTTGTTTGGTTCCATCATATTTGTTACCCTCTTTCGGATTCTTTGTTCAGCTGCAGAAGACGCTCTGCAATGGATGCATCCGGCAGCTCTTTCATGCGCCATCCCCAGTTGCCGCCGATCGTGGAAGGAGTGTTCATGCGGGCAGAATTGTCCAGGCCGAGTATATCCTGCATGGGAATCACGCACAGCCGGGAAACAGAGTCAAAGGTGGCTTTCACGAAAGCTGCCGGGCCGTCTTCAAGCTCCTTGAAGCCAAGCTGCTCTTTTGCCATATCCACTTCCATTTTCTCAGCGCGCTTCAGGTAGCCCAGCACAGTGTCGTTATCGTGGGTGCCTGTATAGGCAACGCTGTTTTCCACCCAATTGGACAGGGCATGAACATTGGCTTCGCCTTCCGTAAATCCGAACACAAGCACGCGCATGCCTGGATATCCCGTATAGTCGATCAGCCTGCGTACGCGCTTGTTGACACAGCCAAGATCCTCTGCAATGATCTGCACTGGAATATCCGACTTCTTGAGCGTTTTGAAGAATTTCTTGCCCGGAGCCTTGATCCATTCTCCCTCCCGGGCATTGAGCGCTCCGTAGGGAATGGAATAATAGTTGGCAAACCCGATGAAATGATCAATCCGGATAATGTCATACAGTTCGCTCATCCGGTGCATGCGATCCAGCCACCAGTCGAAGTGATGCTTCTGGAGGTATTTCCAGTCATACAGAGGATTTCCCCAGAGCTGACCGTCCGCGGAGAAATAATCCGGCGGCACGCCGGCCACACGCTTGGGCAGCAGTTTCTTGTCCAGCTGGAAGACTTCCGGATGCGTCCACGTATCCGCACTGTCTTCCGCCACATAAATCGGCATATCCCCGAAAAGCTCGATGCCTTTTTCATGGCAGTAGCGGTGAAGATTCTGCCACTGCACTTCAAACAGATACTGGCAGAAAATATGGAAGCGCACCTGGACGTCCAGCTGCTTCCGCCATTTTTTCAGAGCACTCTTTTTACGTCTGCGCACATCCTCGTCCGGCCACTGACTCCACATCACATCATTGAATTCGTGCTTCAGTGCCGTGAACAGGGCAAAATCCTCCACCCAGGGCTGCTCCGATACAAACTGCTCCAGTTCATTCTGGAGATTTTTTTCGCTCTGTTCAAAGCTCTGGAACAGGAGACGTTCATGCACCTTCCGTACCATGGGGAAGTCAATCACGGCATCATCAAACCCGCTCTGGAGCTCCTCCTCTGTGCAGGCGAGGAGTCCCTGCTGACGGAGTGTCTCAAGGGAAATCAGGAGCGGGTTCCCGGCAAACACGGAAGAGGACTGATACGGGGATTCTCCGTAACCGGTAGGGCCCATGGGAAGTACCTGCCATACTCTGCATCCGCTTTCCTGAAGAAAATCGGCAAACTGGAAAGCTTCCTTGCCAAGGGAGCCAATGCCGCCAGGACCGGGCAGGGACGAGATATGCAGAAGAATACCGCTGGATCGTTTCATACTCGATACCTCACTATCGCAAATTGCAGCCTGTGGATTCCTGCCAGAGTATCCTGGCCGGAATTTCCACATGCACAGGTTCGGAACGTGGAACAAGAAGCTCCAGTGTTTTCGCAGCAATCACTTCTGTATCCTGCGCCACGGAAGAGAGTTTGGGAATATAGGCCTGACCAAGTTCCAGGGCATCCACCCCCAGAACGCTGATCTGATCAGGCACGGAAATGCCCAGCTCCCACAGAGCACGAATCACGCCGATGGCAATGACATCGGACATGCACAGGACACATGAAATATCCGGATGTGCCGGGAAAAAGTCAAGAGCGCATTTTTTCGCATGACTGAAGGAAAAATCAGTGGGAACAACATGCTCCGGCAGAAGATGAAGCCCTGCATCCGACAGGGCGTTCTGGATTCCCCGGAGACGCTTGCCCATGCTTCCTTCACCATCCGGATTGCATCCGAAGACGGAAAAGTTTCTGTGTCCAAGGCGGATAAGCTCGCCGGCTGCCTCCTGAAAAGCCGCCTGGTCGTCTATGGATACGGAAGATGCAAAAGAAAGGGGTGTATCCTTCGTGGACACAGTGGAGAACACAACAGGAATATCCAGGTCTTTCAAGACAAGTCCGCGCTCATCCGGAGATGACCCTACCATGATCAGTCCCTGCACTGCCTGTTCCCGGGTAATCCTGAGCGCAGAAGCCACTTCATCTTCATGCTCGCCGATATAGAAGGGAACCAGTGGAAGGCCGCGCTCCTGTCCCATCTGCAGAAGAGACTCCGCCACATCCTGCAGAAATGGATTATTGTGTCCGTGCAGGATCACAGGAATAATCCTTGGCATGGCCTGTTTGAGCATTCGGGCACTTGCATTGCCGACAAAATGTGTATCTCTCAGGATTTCTGAAACCCTCTGTCTGGTTGCTTCACTGACATCCGGACGATGATTCATGACTCGGGATACGGTTGTCACGCTTACGCCGGCCAGATCGGCGATATCCTTTATGGTCAGACTCAATTATACGCCTCCTTCCTTCGGCGGATAGAGTCCGGAAACGTTTCCGGAAACGTTTGCAATTATATAACGCATCGGCAAAATGTCAATCTTGCAGAAAACGAAAAAAAAAAAGCGGTTCCGAAGAACCGCTCAGGGAATTACTCGTCGTCGCCCGGATAGAGGAGACTCTCTTCTGTCTCGGGATCGAACAGATGAATGACTTTGCTCGGGAATGTGAAGTACAGCTTGTTGCCGCCCTTCAGCTGTGCCCTCTGATCACGTGTAAGGTCAATGGTGGGAATGCGCAGAATGACCTTGTCGGACGCACTGGTGGAGAGGTGCAGATGCAGCTCAGAACCCATCATTTCCACCACATTGATGGTGCTCTCAATGGTATTGGGCTGTTTTTCGAACAGTACGGTGGAGTGTTCCGGCCGCACGCCCATGACCACATCCATGCTGCCGCAGTTCCGCTTTGCAAGCAGCTGACAGCTTTCCTGTTCAAGATCAATACTGATACCGAGAACGCGCACAGAGTAGCTGCTGCCGTTTTTCTCAAGGCGCGCCTTGAGGAAGTTCATCTGCGGCGAGCCGATAAAGCCCGCAACAAAGAGATTCTTCGGGGTTTCAAACACCTGCTGAGGCGTCCCGACCTGCTGAATGTAACCGTCTTTCATGACAACGATACGGTCGCCCAGTGTCATGGCCTCCGTCTGGTCATGCGTGACATACACAAAAGTGGTATCAATACGCTTGCGGAGCAGTATGATCTCAGCACGCATCTGATTGCGCAGCTTGGCATCAAGATTGGAGAGTGGTTCGTCCATCAGGAATACCTGGGGTTCACGCACAATCGCACGGCCGATAGCCACGCGCTGGCGCTGACCGCCGGAAAGCTGCTTGGGCTTTCTGGCAAGGTATTCAGTAATGCCAAGGATATCCGCTGCCTGGCATACACGGCGATGAACTTCTTCATTGTTCATTTTGCGGATGCGCAGGGAAAAGGCCATGTTTTCATACACCGTCAAATGCGGATACAGGGCATAGTTCTGGAAAACCATGGCGATATCGCGGTCCTTGGGTTCCACATCATTGACTACCCTGGAGCCGATCTTCAGCGTGCCTCCGGAAATATCTTCAAGACCTGCGATCATTCGCAGTGTAGTAGACTTTCCGCAGCCGGAAGGCCCGACAAAGACCACAAATTCCTTGTCACGGATCACAAGGTTGAAATCGTGTACAGCAACGACGTGATTGTCATATTCCTTCTTTATATGTTCCAGTGTAACACTTGCCATTTTGGTACCTCCTTATCTTCCGATCAGCCTTTGACAGCGCCGCCGGTGACTCCTTCTACATAGTATTTCTGCAGGAACATGAACAGGAGCGTAATGGGAATTGCCACCAGTACGCCGCCGGCACAGAAACGGGTGAAGAAGCCCTGGTAGTCATTGGTGTTGACCCAGCGATACAGACCGACAGCCACGTTATAGCTGGCGGAATGGCCAAGCGCAACATAGGAAGCGAATACGTAGTCACCCCATGGAGCCATGAAAGCCATCATGATGGTATAGATGACAATCGGCTTGGACATGGGCAGAATAATCTTCCGGAACACCTGAAAACGGGTGGCTCCGTCGATTCGTGCGCTTTCGTCCAGGGATTTCGGAATGGTGTCGAAAAAGCCCTTGGAAATGTAATACCCCATGCCGGAGGAGGCACAGTAGATAAGAATCAGGCCTGGAATGGCTCCCTGCTGTGTAAGTCCCAGTTGCTTGAGAAGGAAGTAGAGCGCGATCATGGTGAGGAAGCCCGGGAACATGCCCAGAACCAGCACCACATTCATGAACAGCTTTCTTCCGCGGAAGCGCATTCTGGACAGGGCATAGCTCACAGAAAGCACAATCACCGTCTGAACAACTGCACACACGCATGCAATCAGCAGCGTGTTTCCATACCAGCGGAAAAACAGTCCGTCCTCGAAAAGATAACGGTAATTATCCAGGGAAAAATGGTGGGGAATGACATAATCCACCATACCGCCGCTCTCGGTCAGGTAAGAGCGGAAAGACTGTAGAACCAGAAATACAAACGGGCAGAGCCAGACAATGGAAATAATGACAAGCACAGTGTGAATCGTGTTGTTGATATGCTTTTCATGCGCTTTTTTGCTGCGCAGATGTTCTTCGCTTTTGACTTCCCGGATGACGCCCTTCTCCTCATCCACGACAATGTCGACTTCCGGGATTTCCTTTTTCCTGTTTGTCATTGGAAGTCCTCCTCGTTCTGCACTGACGGAATCAGGTTGTAGACAACAAGGTTGATGACCATGGTCACCACGAAAACAAGAATACCGATAACAGCGGCAATTTTATAGTTTGTATCCGTCACCGTCATCTTGTACAGCCAGGTGATCAGCAGGTCCGTATATCCGGCGTTTCCGGCAAGATCCAGCGACAGCGGCTTGCCCTGGGAGAGAAGGAAAATCACGTTGAAGTTGTTGATATTCCCGATAAACGATGTGAGGAGGTAAGGGCCCGTCACGAAGAGCATATAGGGCAGTGTGATCTTTCCATACATCTGTATGGCGTTGGCACCGTCCATGCGCGCACTCTCATAAAGGTCCGCCGGAATATTCATGAGAATACCTGTGGCGATCAGCATAAGATAGGGAATTCCAATCCACAGATTGATCAGAATCACCGTGAAGCGCGCCCACGAGGGATCTGTCCAGAACGGTATCGGCCCGGAAATCCAGCCCCACCGCATGAGGGTACCATTGATCAGGCCGTCAGCTGCAAACATTTTGGAGACATAGAGCAGGGAAACAAACTGAGGCACAGCAATGGTCATGACCAGAATGGTACGCCAGAGTTTCTTGAGCCGGATGCCCTTGCGATTGATCATGATAGCCACAAACATGCCCAGGAAGTAATTCAGGAATGTGGCAAAGAATGCCCACAGAAGCGTCCAGAAGAGCACCTGCCGGAACGTGCCTCCGTAGTTGGCCCCGCCGGAGGAAAGAAGCGTCTTGAAGTTGTCCCAGCCTACCCACGTGAAGAGCTTGGACGGCGGCTGATGCTCATAATCGAAATTGGTGAATGCCACCAGGATCATAAAAATAATGGGAAGCACTGTAAAGGTAAAAATGCCGAGCGTGGGAAGGGCAAGCAGTGTCTTATGGAACTGCTCGTCAGCCAGAGAACGGAGATCTTCCCTGGCATTTGCCATCCGGTGTCCTTCCTTGACGTACTTCTGTGTCAGCTTGGCCTGACGGACATTGACACGCCATGTATAAAGAAATGCAAGGATAAAGAAAATAGTAAGAATGCCA
>CACYNZ010000152.1 GCA_902775835.1 uncultured Eubacteriales bacterium
CACTGGTTCATGCGTGTAAGCAGTTCCTCCGTAATCGGCCCTTTCTCCGGACAGCAGTTGATAATGGGATCACTCATAGGCAGTCTCCTTCCTCTTTTTCATTCGTATCGTTAACCCGGCTTACCCGATTGAATAACTCACCAATCTTATAGTATTAAACCTTCGCCCTCCAATTCCTTCCTCCAGGGAACAGATTCTGCAGCTCCAGGACGCGTCACGGAGATGGCCGCCGCCCGGCTCGCCCGCTCCATGCAGGCTTTCAGCGGCATGTCTTCCATCAGGCCCGCCACAAAAAATCCCGTATAGGTATCCCCTGCTCCCGTGGTATCCACGGCCTGTACACGCAGGGCCGCGGCCTGCGCCCTCTCCGTTTCCCCGCCGGAAACGCGGAACGCCCGGCTTCCACGGCTGCCCAGGGTCATGAGCAGGGACAGCTCCGGCCAGCGCGCATGCAGTGCCGCAAAAACCTTCTCCGGCTCCTGCTCCCCTGTAATCTGCTCCGCCTCCACTTCATTGACCACAAGCCAGCTCAGACACCCGAAATCCACATCCTGCAGACGTTCATTGCAGGGAGACGGGTTCAGCACAATCCTGAGTCCTGCGCGGCTGGCTTCCTCCACCACTTCCGGCAGCAGACTGATTTCGTTCTGCAGAAGCACCCAGTCCCCCGGCGCAAACCGTTCCATGGTCCGCGCAATATGTTCCCTGCTCTGGCACAGGTTTGAGCCCCCGTAGAGCAGAATGCAGTTTTCCCCCTGCGGATTGACCTGGATCACGGTATGCCCCTGCATGTCCGGGACCTGCATCAGACCCTCCGTGTCCACCCCGTTTTCTTCGAGAAACCACTTGAGCTCCTCACCGCCCTGTCCGATGCAGCCCGCGTGGCATACGCGGACTCCGGCCCTGGCAAGCGCAATGGACTGGTTCAGGCCCTTGCCGCCCAGCTTGATGCTGCGGCCGCCGGCCGCCAGTGTTTCCCCGGGCTGCACGAAGTGCGGGACCTGATACACATAGTCCATGTTCAGCGAACCAAAATTCAGTATTTTCATCGTGCATCCCCTCTCACGTTTCCGGATTCCCTGCCGGTTATCTGCACTTTTTCAGATCCCGCGCTGCCGGATAACCGTAAGCGCCTTCCGCATTCCCGACCGCCCGGAGTATGGCCTCGCTCACCACTTCCGCAGCCATCGTGCCCACCAGGTCCTGGTCTGCCTGCACCTGGCCCAGGGAAACCGCATAAATGCTGTCCCCGTCTGCGGACGTATGCACAGGCCGGATGGAGCGCGCGTACCCGTCGTGAGCCATGCCCGCAATCTTGCACAGCCTTGTCTTGTCAAAGCATGCGTTGGTCATGACCACGGCAAGGGTGGTATTCCCGGTGAACCTGTTGTCCACCGCCTGAATGCTGCCCTTCATATAATCGGATGTACTCCGCAGGGACTGTCTGTCCTCACTGAGGAGTCCGGCCACCTGCCGGCCTGTTTTCCAGTCATACACATCGCCCAGCGCGTTAACGACCACAACGGCGCCTACCTGCAGCTGACCCAGCTGAACGGCATAGCTGCCGATGCCGGTTTTCATGCAACGCTCCATGCCCGCCACCTTGCCCACTGTGGCACCACAGCCCACGCCGTAATTCCCGTCACGGTAATTCGGCGCATCCAGGGCAAGCCGGGCCGCCTCATAGCCCATGGCCGCATCCGGCCGCACATGCGCGTCCCCGACGGTGAGATCAAAGACATCCGACTGCGCCACAAGCGGCACTTTTGTGATGCCCACATCATACCCGAAACCGCGTTCCTCCAGGCACTGCATGACACCGCCCGCGGCTCCGAGCCCAAAAGCGCTGCCGCCGCCAAGCACAATGGCATGAATCTCCTGGGCCGCCATCAGGGGGTTCAGCAGCTGGCTTTCCCTGGCCGCCGGCCCGCCTCCGCGCACGTCCAGCCCGGCCCGCATTCCATGCTCGCACAGAAGCACCGTCACACCCGTGCCCGCCTCAGCATTCTCCGTCTGTCCGATGCGGATGCCCGGAAAACTAGTCACCGGGATTTCCCGCTCCCCGGCAGTTTCCGGCACGCCCTCAGCGGATGCGCAGCAGCCCGTCAAAAGGGCATTCATCAGGAAAAACAGCCGTCTTCTCATGTATGTCTTCCCTCCTGTTCACTGGCCGGACCGTCCCGCTTCCGGCACAATCCGGCGCTGAATCTATCTGTCCCTGTCATCACGTCTTCAGTATACTGCGTTTTTGCCCTTCCTCACAGTCCCTTTTCCGCCTGCATGCCGGACTGTACGTGCATGAAAAAACTGCCGGACACAGCAGCACCCGACAGTTCATGATCCGGTTTCTCTTTTCAGAAGGTAAACGCTTCACGCAGCGGAGGCCACTTCGTATCCTTATCGGACAGGTTCAGCGGCGTACCGTCCAGCATGCGCGGAACCGCCTGTCCGTTTTCCACGGCCACCTGCGGCCATTCAATCCCGATCTCAGGATCGTTCCATGCCACACCGGCCTCGTCGCCGGGATGCCAGAAATCCGTCACCTTGTAGCAGAATTCCGCACCCTCGGAGAGCACCAGAAAGCCATGGGCAAAGCCCGGCGCGATATAGAACTGGCGATGATTCTCCTCCGACAGTTCCACACCGTACCACTTGCCGAAGGTCCGGCTGTCCTTTCTCAGGTCCACCGCCACATCAAAGACGGTGCCCCGGATCACCCGGACCAGCTTGCCCTGGGGGAATTCCTTCTGATAATGCAGTCCCCGCAGCACGCCCTTTGAGGAACTGGACTGGTTGTCCTGCACAAACACCATGTCCAGGCCCTCCGCGGCCATATCCCGCTGGTTATAGGTCTCGGTAAAATATCCGCGCTTGTCTCCGTACACTTCCGGTTCAATCACATACAGCCCGTCAATCGGACAGGGCGTCACATGTATTCTGCCCATCTTCTGCTCAGCCTTTCTTCTTCTTGGTCTTTTCCTTATCCTCAGTCTTCTTCCGCTCGTGCAGCTCGGCCAGTCCGGCTTCCAGCACGGGAACATCGATCTCATCGTCGGGAATCGTTACGGCTGCTCCGGTTTTCTCGCCAATCATCGCATGCCGCATTCTCGCAGAATTGTCGCTGTCCGCTGATTCCGCGTCCTGGGAGATGGTGCTGCTCATGCTGTGGCGGCCGTTGCGCGCCTCAAGGATGGAGAAGGCAATATTGGTGGCATGATCCGCCACGCGTTCCAGTCCGGACACCGTGTCCGAAAAATAGATACCGGCCTGTGCCGTGCACTTGCCTTCCTTGAGCCGGCGGATATGCCGCTTGGTCAGTTCCATTTCCATGGCGTCCACGCGGTTTTCCATTTCCGCCACAGACTGCATATTGGTCATGTTTCCGGTGACAAACATATCCAGGGACTGCTCGAGCATCCGGTTGACCACCTGCATCATCTCGCTCAGCTCATCCATGCTCTTCTTCGACAGCTTGACACCGTTCTTGTACAGACGCGGTGCGTTGTCCACAATGGTTTCCGCATGGTCACCGATGCGCTCGATATCGGAAATCACCTGGAAGTACGCGGAAATCACAGCCTGATCCTTCAGAGGCAGGGTGTGCTGGTTGATGGCCACCAGATAGCTGGTGATGCGCTCGTCCAGATAATCGATGTAGAGCTCCTGTTCATGCACCTTATCCAGCAGTTCCTGACGGTTGTTCAGGAAGCAGTCCATGGCAGCGTTCAGGTTTTCAAAGGCCATGTGCGCCATGCGCGCCATTTCCTGCTTGACAAGGTAGACGGCCACGGCAGGGTTCGGATGCGCATCATTGATAAAGCGCACATGGTATCCCTGCTCGGCCTCCGGCTCTGCCTCGTCCCGGACCAGCAGGCGCGTCAGCGCGATGATCCCGTCCATGAAGGGATAGAACACAATAACCTGCACCACCTTGAAGAGCAGATGCGCCATGGCGATATTGCGTCCCAGCGTGCCCGCATCCGATCCGGTACCGGACAGGAAGCGGATCACCTGCTCCACCTGGGCGGAAAAGAAGGTCAGCACCAGGAACATGAAAATCGTGCCAAACACATTGAACAGCAGATGAATCAGGGCCGCCCTGCGTGCATCCGGCTTGGTGCCCACGCTGGCCAGCATGGCCGAGGCACAGGCGCCGATATTGCAGCCCAGGATCACATACATACAGATTCTCAGGTCCACCAGGCCCTGGGCGCCCATCACCACCAGAATGGAAACGGTCACCGAGGAGGACTGAACCACAGCCGTAATCACAAGGCCCATGAGAATGCCGAGGACGGGATTCTGGAAACTCAGAAGCGCCTGCTGCACCACCGGCATGTCCCGCAGTCCCGTCATGGCTTCCGACATGGCGGAAATGCCCAGGAACAGGATACCGAAGCCCAGAAGCACTTCACCCATCTTGCGCAGGAAGGTATTGGGTACATAATTGGTCATCACCGCGCCGCCCAGCACAAACAGCGGGGCCACCGCGCTGAGCCGGAACGCAACCAGAAGGGCCGTGACCGTGGTACCGATATTGGCGCCCAGGATAATGCCGGATGCCTGAACCAGGTTCATGAGACCCGAGTTCACAAAGGTTACCACCATGGACGTGGCCGCACTGGAAGACTGGATCACTGCGGTGAAGAACAGGCCTACCAGCAGGCCCATGATCCGGTTCCGCGTAAAAGCTTCCAGAATGCTGCGCAGCCGGTCGCCGGCTACTTTTTCAATACCCCGGCTCATCATGTGCATGCCGGAAATAAACAGTCCAAGTCCGCCGGCGAGTTCAATGAGAATGGTCAGCATACAGATCTCCTTTATGTGTTGGTCAGACTTCTTCAGGAATCAGTGTCAGGATTTCCTTGATCGGCATCAGCATGGGTGCGCATTCCATCGCTCTGTGATGCTCAAGAATGCTTTCCGCCGCCTTGACCATGGCCGGAAATCCGGAACGCGTCAGCTGATTGGCATAGATCACCACATTGACCCCCAGCTTCTTCCATTCATCTTCCGTCACCTGATGAAAACTGGTCGGAACCACCACAATCGGGGTCACGGCATCCTCTCTGCGGAAACGCTCCACAAACTCTATGATTTCGTCCGGTTCACTGCGTCTGGAATGAATCATGATGGCATCCGCCCCGGCATCCCGGAACGCCCGGGCCCGGGCCAGCGCATCCTCCTGCCCTTTTTCCAGGATCAGGCTCTCAATCCGGGCGCAGATCATGAAGTCTTCCGTCTTCTGCGCCTTCTTGCCCGCCCGGATCTTCCGAGCAAAGTTCTCAATGCTGTCCTGCACCTGGGGCACGTCCGTCCCGAAGAGCGAATTCTTCTTCAGGCCGGTCTTGTCCTCAATGATCACCATGCTCACGCCCATGCGTTCAAGCGTGCGCACCGTGTAGACAAAGTGCTCGATCAGCCCGCCGGTATCCCCGTCAAAGATCACGGGCTTGGTGGTCACTTCCAGAATATCATCAATGGTCCGGAACCGGCTGGACATGTCCACCAGTTCAATGTCCGGCTTGCCCTTTGCCGTGGAATCGCACAGGGAGGACACCCACATGGCGTCAAACTGATGTGTCCCGCCCTCCGGCTCATGCACCACCGTATTTTCCACAATCAGGCCGGTAATGCCGCTGTGCGCTTCCATGGCGGTCACCAGACCCTTCATGGCCATGGCCTTGCGCAGCCGTCCGCGCCGTCGGTCCGGCAGTGCCAGTTCCGAGCGCGCGCGTCCTTCCAGAGCCCGGATCCGGCTGTCCCGCGTATATGGATACTCCACCAGCTCCCCGCCCCAGGTGGACAGAAGCGAAATGACCTCATCACGTACCGGGCGCTGTACGCCCAGAATCCAGTCATCGCCATGCACCACAAAGTCCGGCTTCAGCGCCAGAAGATTCTCGCGGTAGCTAAGGGTTTTCTGCTCCATGACCTGCCATACGCCCTGGATATTCCGGAACAGGTCCATGCGCTCCCTGCATGACAGCAGCGGAAAGCGCTTGTAGCTGGCCACGGCCTCATCACTGAGCACCCCGATCACCACGCGCCCGAGCCCGGCGGCTTTCCGGATCAGGTTCAGGTGTGCGAAATGCAGCATGTCAGTGGCAAAGCACATATAGACCACACGCCGGCTCTGCTTCCTCAGCTCTGCTTTCACCTTTTCCAGGTCCTCCGGCGTGTCCACCTCGCAGCACAGCCAGTCCTTCACGTCCAGCGGACGGATATGCATTTCGGAGGAGACCTCATTCATGGCGTTCTCCGCGTAGCACCCGGTTTCGCCTTTCTCGCAGAAGGCACGGATTGCCCTGCGCCACGTGCTCCAGTCCTCTCCTGTCAGATGATACAGCGGTTGGGCAGCCAGGCTGTCCTCAAACAGATGGATGCCCACGCCCCGGATCCACCCTTCCTCGATCCGGGCCTTGAAATCCTTTTCCGGCAGCGGCTGGGTCGAGGACACCACCATGCAGCTTTCAGCCGCATGCAGCACCTGTTCAAGCACCCGGGACTCAAACACGAGATCCCCGTGCATCAGGAGCATATCCCCTTCCACCGCATCCCCTGCCAGGTTCATCGAATAGATATAATTGGTGGAATCATAGCGCGGGTTGTTCACATAGCGCACATGCAGCGGAAGATGCATGTCCTCCACGTGCCGGCGGATAGCCTCGTCAAATCCGCCGGTGGTGATCACAATATCCTCCACCCCGTTTTCCCACAGCAGCCGTAGCTGTCTTTCCAGAATGGTTTCCCCGTTTTCCAGCTCCGTCATGCACTTGGGATGGGTTCTGGTAAGGTCACCCATCCTTGATCCGGTTCCCGAATTGAGAATCAGTGCCGTCATTTTATTCCTCCGCCCCGCTCATCCGGGGTCCACAGATTTGGATATCCTTAAGAAATACTCAGGCCGGGCGCCGCAGACGCCACTTCCGGTACAGTTTCAGACCCACAAAAAAAGCCAGTGCAGCACCGGCCAGTGCTCCGCAGGTATCCAGAAGCACGTCCAGCGCCATTCCCGTCCTGCTTCCGGACAGATACTGGTGCAGCTCATCCGTGCAGGCATACAGCCCGCCAAGCAGACAGCCGCCCGTCACCGGATGCGGACGGTAATAGGATACGAGAAGCAGACAGATCAGACCGCCCAGCAGGGCATACTCCGAAAAATGCGCTGTCTTGCGGACCACTGCCTGGACACCGTCCAGAAGCACCTGATACTCGTCCTGGGTCATGTCCGGGCGCATCCGTGCAATTGCCCGGGCGATGGGCTCGGCAAGCAGTCCGCTGGTCTCCATGGACGTATCGCCGTCCTGGGAAGAAAACGCAAAGATCATCACGCAGGTCAGAATGGTCAGGATCCACAGGCAGGCCCGTATACGGTGTCTTGCCGTTTCGCTCACGCCATCAGCCCCTTTCCGTCCTGCTTCCTTATTTAATTCGACCTGTCCTTCCATTTCCCTGCAAGAATTCAGATTTCCTATTGGTTTTCCCGCGTGATCGGGTGTACAATACGGCATACCTCGGAAAGGAGGACAACCTTCATGGATTTTTCCCCGAATTCAACCTTCATGTACTGGATTGCGGGCATTGTCATCGTCTTCGTCATCCTGCAGTCCCTGTTCTTTCTGGTCCGGGCCGTGCGCCAGGCGCGCAGTCTCGGCATTGAGGGCAGCAAGGTGCGCCGGACCATCACATCCAGTGCCCTGTTCACCATCGCACCTGCCCTTGCGGTGCTCATCGGCGTCATCTCCCTGAGTCAGTTTCTCGGGCTTCCGCTGCCCTGGCTGCGCCTGAGCGTGCTCGGTGCCCTGACCTACGAACTCCCGGCTGCCGAGTCCGCCGCCCGCGCCGTGGGCGTTGCTTCCACCTCTGAGCTGGTGACGGATCCCACCACCTTCAGCGCCATCGCCTGGGTCATGACCCTGGGCATTCTTTCCGGCATCCTTGTGGTCCTCTTCGGGCTGAAGCGGATCCAGCGCGGGCTCAGAAACATTCAGGAACGCAGCAGCGGAAAGTCCACCTTCATCACGGACTGCCTGTTCCTCGGCCTTCTTTGTGTATTTCTCAAAGATGTCATTGAAGCTTTCGATATAGTCAAGATCTTCGGGAATCGTGATGCGTAAGCTTCTGTAAGTCTGATCCGAGCTGAATAGGGATGTCGCTGAGAACACGAAGTAGCAGAGTGCGAATACGACGGATGCGGCGATGGCGAATACCGCATATCCCATGCCGGTCGCAAGACCGATGCCCATGGAAGCGAAGATGATCAGGATGTCACTTGCCTTGCCGGGAAGCGATCTGAACTTGACCAGGGAGAAGCTGCCCGCCACGGCAACTCCGACGCCAAGGTTGCCGTTGACCATCATGATCACCATCATGACAATCACCGGAAGAAGTGCAACGGTTGTTGTGAAGCTCTTTGTAGGGTTTTCGCATTTTCTGTATGTAAGGGAAAGAATGAGCCCGCATGCGAGCGATGCCGCGACACAGATCGCGACGGAAGCGGCTGATAATCCGGAAGCCGTACCGGTCAATACTGAACTGAACATAACTGATTCTCCTTTTTCTCTGTTGTGTAAATATATGCCGGTGTGTCTTTCTGACACAGTTCATTTGCGCTGTTTCTGTAAATCATGCCGTATTTGGAGAAGGACTGCCTGTAAAGCTTTCTTCTGGAAAGGATTTCCACCAGCCACATCGGAT
>CACYNZ010000153.1 GCA_902775835.1 uncultured Eubacteriales bacterium
TACGAGGGACTGGCCGAAGGGATTCTTGCCCCACATCCAGTACAGCTGCTCATGGGCGATCTGGCGCAGACGGCTGTCGCCGAAATACCGGCCGAGTATGGAAGCGGCTTTCCCGGCGGAAAGCAGGACGGCGCTGTTGCCGCGGAAGGAGAACCAGACCGGGAAGTTCCGGAGCACATAGCCCGGCGCAATCTCCTGTCCGGCCTGGAGCTGGGCCAGGTAATTCTCCTTTTCCGTGTCATAGTCGCAGGTGACGTGCAGGTAGGGGAAGAGTTCACGGTCCTCCGCCTCGTCCAGGCGATGCACGCCGGCAGGCAGCATGCCATAGGGCGCGGTATTGCCGGCGATCGCCTTAAGATAATCGCCGTAACGGCGCATGCACGCTTCCCAGCGCTCTTTTTCCGGCGCATCCGGAAAGGAAATGCAGGCGGCTTCCAGGGCCTGCATGAACTGATGCTCCCTGGACTGGTGATTGAAATGCACAATGGTCCGGTGCGTTTCATCCCGGTAGAAGAAACCGGTAAAGGGCAGATGCGCTTCCCCGGTCTCCTGGCATGCCATCAGAGCGTCCGCGCAGGCAAGGATTTCCTCTTTATAAAGATCTTCGCCCGTGGCGCGGTACAGGTGACTCGCGCTCCAGAGCCGCACCGCGTGGTACTGGGACAGTCCGGAATTCCATGTGTGCTCATACATGTGCGCGGGGTCCACGCCGGTCTGCCTGAACGCTTCCACGGCAAACCCGAAGTCCTCCCGGGCGGCATGCAGCGCCGTGGCGGCGGCTGCCGGATCTTCCTCTGCAAGGATCAGGGCGGCATAGGCTTCCACGCCGGAGAACAGGAAATTCTCATAGGCGTGGTTGTGCACCCGGGCAGATATATCGTCAAACGTGCCGATGATATTGTCGGTATACCGGGTCGCGCCGGCGGAGGTGGCGCGGTAGCCGTCGCCGAAGCGTGTTTTCAGGATAAAGTCCAGGCCCCAGCGCGCCTCCTCCAGAAGACGGGCGTGCAGCGGATCCTGCGGCGGCACATGGGACGCGCATTCCAGAAGCGCCTGGGTGATTTCCGCTGTCTGGGCGGACTGCTGGGACACATCGCCGGCGTCATGCCAGCCGCCGCAGAAGGGAATGGTTTTTCCCATATGCTGCGCCAGAATATCCTGGTGGCACATGCCGTGCTTGCCCGGCACCGGCGTGCCACACCGCAGACAGAAGAAGAAATTGATCAGCCGCCACAGCGTGGCGCGGGCGAGGTCAGGGGAGATTTCAAACACGCAGCTTTTCAGATCCCCGGTTTCCAGGCGGTAGGCGCCGGGCTGCGTGACGGCGGAAAAGTCCGCGGTCTGGAAAGTTCCGCGCGCGTTCCGGACCTGACGGACACATCCCTCATAGACACATGCCCCGGTTTCCTCCGCCAGGATGCGGAAGGTATCGGAAGCAGTGGTCAGGACGGCGGTTTTTTCGTCCTCCGGGAAATAGCCCACGGACGACAGCCGGATGCCGGGATCCGGGTTTGCCCAGCCGTATTCGAACTCCGGACAGTCAATGGCTTCCAGGCGGATATTGCGCACGTCATAGACAAGCTGTCCCGGTGCGCCGCTGTCGCAGCCGCTCAGAAATACGTACAGGGTGAGCCGGGAAACGGCGTCCCTGGGCATGGCACTGAACTCCCAGATGCAGGTCTGCCAGACATCCTTTTCCAGATCAAACACGGTGGCGCCCTCACGGAAATAGGGATCGGGCACCGGAATTTCTCCCTCATTGACCACGGATACATTCAGATGCTGCACCTGCTGTCCCGGGGAGCGGGGACGGACCTCCAGGGCCAGACGGTGATAGGGCCGCCAGTCCATGCGCGGCAGGTCAAAGGAGACCGCGGCCGTGCCGAAATTGGAATAATCCCCGTCCGGTGAAGCGCCTTCGGGCCAGTGATCGCTGGTCAGGGGAGCCGAGAACGTGAGTCTGCCGTCCTCCAGGACAAGGGTCGTGCCCCTGGCAGCAGCGGGGGAGAGGGCATGCGCGGAGGGGAAGACCGGGCATGTCTGCAGGACGTGTTTTTCGGTGAACCGGGCTTCCAGGCTTTCTTCCCGGTGCAGGGGGAGCGGACGGTGCACATACAGTGTTTCCTGTATCTCCCTGAGCAGGCGCTTGTTCATGGTAAGATCCGCCTTTCTTCAGCTTTCTGTGACCGATTCTGATATGGACATATGCACAGTGGATCTGGAGCGCGAGTGGAACAGTGAAAAGCCGCGTATGGCAGCCGGGAAGCGAAAGCAGCGATCAGTCTGCCGGCTTTTCGAAGAGAAAAAACGGACGGTTCTTGCAGTCTTCCGGGATAATGGAGAAGCTGGCCACGGCTTCATTGCCTTCCATGGTCACCTTGCCCTTGCGTCCTGGAATATCGAAGCGCCCGGGGCGGTACATGGGATCCAGGACACGCACATTGTCGCCCTCAAGATCCGTAAGCACGATATAATGTCCGCTGTCGGAGAAAACACCGGTATAGCCTTCCCGGTCACCGCGGGTATTGGCGATGACCATGCCGCGCTTGTCACGGAGAAAGGAGCGGACCATTTCCGCGTCCTCGGTCACGGTGAGGCGCAGCCCGACCTTTTCCGCAAAGACCGGGGCGAAAATATACAGGTCTGTTCCGGGCTTTTCCCGGGCTCCGCAGGCGATGGCCAGTTCACAGGCATCCCAGGGCTTGAAGGAAATATGCAGCATGTTTTCCGCCACCATGGCGGCGCTGCAGGGGCCGCATCCATTATTGGCAATGGTGCCGAAGCCTGTGGTGGTGCATGGATACGGCCTGTCGGGATAGTCCAGCTGGCAGTAGAAAATATATCCTTTCACGAGGTTCACTCCCTGGAATCAGTAGGGGACGGAAGCCGCGCGGCTTCGCGTCCTATCAGTAGCTTTTTTCAAATCCGCAGAGGCTGCAGTGATATTTGATCACTCTCCGGCGTGTGTGCTGAATCCTTGAATCGGCAAAGATATTGCTGGTACCGCCGGGGGTCAGGCTTTCGCGCATGAGATTGACCAGATTGCCGGGCTCGGGATCTCCGTAGGTGCATCTCCAGCCATCAGCCCGGTGGCACTTGGGGCAGACCTTGGGCGGCTTTCTCCGGAAGATATTGAACATGCAGGATGCCTCCTCTCAGGGCATGGGTATCGAAAGGTCCCCTTTGCAGGATATGGGAAATGGATGCGGCTGCGTGAAATGCTGAAGGCATGGGTTCTGTAGCAGGGGATTCAGCGGCCTGCCGGTGCGGTGCAGGACCATGCATGCTGTTATGAACAAAGGGGACTGGTTTCGCTGGTATCTTATGGTATTTGCCAGCATCAGTCAATCGGTTCTGTCTGAAAGATACATATATATGATCGAATCCTGCGGTCCGGTCAGGTCCTTTCAGGCAGAGCCGGTCAGGATCCATTCATGAACACGGACTTGATCAATATGGATATGCATGTAGAATAGTCATCGGAAAAAAGAAACTCTGGCAGTTCTGCAGTGAATCGGCAGAAGAGAAAGGAGACAGTCATGAAAAAAATCGGCCTGGATACGTTTATGGATTTCCGGATGCTTTCCTCCCTGACCTATTCTCCCGAAGGCGGGAAACTGGCATATGTGATGACGGGCATTGACCGGGAAAAGAAGGAATATGTCAGCCGGCTCCGGCTGCGTACCGGGGATGATGACCGGCTTATGGTCAGTGACGGAAGAATCGGGGAATTCTTCTTTGAAGACGAGGAGCATATCCTGTTTGCCACGGAAAAGCGCGACGAAAAGAAAGAGGAGAAGGAAACAGGGGAGAAAGCAGCATCCACTGTGCTGTACCGGCTGCCGCTGACGGGCGGCGAAGCGGAGAAGGCCATGGAGCTTCCGATCAATGCCGGCGCGTTCAGGCGTCTGACAGACGGAAGCCTGCTGATGACAGGGGAAATCAGCACTGAACATCCTGACTTGTATCTGCTGGAAGGGGACAAAAAGAAGAAGGCGTTGGAGAAGCTCGGCGAGGAAAAGGACTACGAGGTGCTGACGGAATCACCTTTCGTATTCAACGGCCGCGGCCTGATCCAGGGAAAGCGCAGTGCGCTGTTCCACTACCTGCCTGAGGAAAAGAAGCTTCGCCGCCTGACCGGGAAATATACCGATGTGGGCACGTTCCGGGTTCACGGTGATGAAGTCTGGTTCAGCGGCGCGACATACCGCACCCGCAGACCCAACCGGGAATGCCTGTACCGTCTGGATCTGAAAACCGGGAAAACCGAGCAGGTGCTGGGCCCGCGTCTCCTGATCTACGCCATTGAATTCATCGGGGACACGCTCGTTGTGATCGGCGCGGATGGAAAGCGTTTCGGGGATAATGAAAACCCGCGCTTCTATACCTTCGATATCCGGTCGCTGGAGCTGAAGATACTCTGTGACGCGGATGAAAGCCTCGGGAATGCCATGCTGACGGATGTGGAGTATGGCGCTGCACGTTTCACCAAGGCAGACGGCGGCTTCCTCTATTTCCCTGCGCTGGACAGGGACGGGTGCACGCTGAAGCGCATCGGCCTGGACGGCAGGATCGAAACCGTTGTCTCAACCCGGGGCTTGCTCAGTGATTATGACGTGTATGCCGGCAGGGTGATCTACGCAGGCATGTTTGACATGAAGCTTCCGGAAATCTACTGCGCGGCGCCTGAGGGAGCACGGTGCCTCACCTCCTGGAACGCCGATGTTCTGAAGGATACGTATGTGGCACAGCCGCATCCTGTTACGGCGGAACTGGATGGCGAAGAGATTGACGGCTGGGTGCTTCTGCCCGAAGACTATGATCCCCGGAAGAAATATCCTGCGGTTCTGGACATTCACGGCGGGCCCAAGTGTGCCTATGGCCCCGTGTTCTTCCATGAAATGCAGGCATGGGCGGCCAGAGGCTATATCGTATTTTTCTGCAATCCCCATGGCTCAGACGGCAGAGGAAATGCATTTTCCTATCTTGACCGGCAGTGGGGCAGCATTGACTACCGGCAGATCATGGCCTTTACCGACAGGGTGCTGGAACTATATCCGGCCATCGATCGGAAAAAGATGTGCTGCACCGGCGGATCCTACGGCGGTTACATGAGCAACTGGATTCTGGGTCATACCGACCGGTTCTGCTGCATTGCCACCCAGCGCAGCATTTCCAACTGGGTGACGATGTACGGCATTGGTGATATTCCACCTGTTTCCAGCTCTGAAATGTGCAGCGCGGATCCGTATTCCGAAAAAGGCTTTGAACAGATGTGGGATGTCTCCCCGCTGAAGTATGTCAGGAACGCAAAAACCCCGACACTCATAATCCACAGCGAAGAGGATCACCGCTGTCCCATCTCTGAGGGGTATCAGCTGTATACTGCTCTGGTCTATCTGCGTGTTCCCGCCAGGATGGTTGTGTTCCATGGAGAAAACCATGAGCTTTCCCGCACAGGCAAACCGGCACATCGTCTCCGCCGGCTTGAGGAAATCACGGGCTGGTTTGACAGATATGCAAAGTAACCGCCTGCGCGATAAGGGTGCAACAGGGATACGGAATGCCTGGTAACATTGGATTCTATGTTTCGTAAAACTGCATCTGTGCATTAAGGGAATGCAAAGGAAACATCTGACGGTCAGGCCGGCGGATGTTTCCTTTGCAGGCACAGAAGCAATTGGTTTTGCAATCGTGGACGATGCATTGTTTTTTCCGTTGTGTTTTTCAGATGGTTGATATATGATACCTGAGAAGAGTGCCAAGAAGAACGATCATGCCTGTATGAGGAATTATGTTGGGGCTGAAGAAAGAGCAGTTACCTCAGACTGATTTTTACTCTAGCCAAAGCTGTAAAGCCGGCTATATGTTGAACAAAGAAAAGGCACACTGGTCGTGTGCCCTGGGGGTGCTATAGGCAAATCAGACAGCTGATGGTGCTCTTACAGGACAGATCGATGGAAACGCCAACGAACATGAGCTTTTTCCTGAGGGCTGAAAGGAGGGAGAAGGATTATGACGGTGAGAAAACTTCCGATTGGAATACAGGGATTTGAAGGATTAAGAAATGATGGATATATTTATGTGGATAAAACAAAGTATATCTATCAGTTGGTTCACGAGGGGAAACCATATTTTCTGAGCAGACCAAGAAGATTTGGAAAGAGCCTTCTCCTTTCTACAATGAAGGCATATTGGGAAGGAAAGCGGGAACTGTTTGGCGGACTTGCAATTGAAAATCTGGAAGAGGGAAATCCGGAAGCCTGGAAACCACATCCAGTATTCTTTTTTGATTTCAATGGTGCCAACTACCAGGAGAAGGGCGCTTTGGAGCGCAGACTGGATTTTCAACTGCAGCAATGGGAAGAGGAGTATTCGTCTGTAAACCATACTCTTATGCTTGGAGAACGGTTTCAGAAATTACTTAGAACGGCTAAGGAAAATACTGGTTTTCGCTGTGTGATTCTTGTGGATGAATATGACAAGCCGCTTATGGATGTCATGGAAAACGAGGAACTTCGGGAACATAACAAAGAGGTAATCAAAGGCTTTTTCAGCACATTGAAGAGCTTTGATGATTATATTCAGTTTATCTTCATCACCGGAGTATCCAAGTTTCATAAGGTGAGCATTTTCAGCGATTTGAATCAGCTGAATGATATCTCACTGGACGAAGAGTACGCCTGTATATGTGGAATAACAGAATCGGAAATGAATGATTGTTTTGACCAGGAAATAGATGCACTGTCCCGAAGAAGAAAACTTCAGAGATCAGAATGCCTGAATGAATTAAAGAAACAGTATGACGGATACCACTTTTATCCGGATGCTGAGGGAGTGTACAATCCTTACAGTTTATTGAAGTGTTTCTTTTCAAAGGATTTTGGTTCTTACTGGTTTGAAACAGGAACTCCGACATTTTTGATAAAAAGACTACGCGATATTCAATTTGATGTGTCGAAGTTCACAGAGGGGACTATATTTGCGAGTGAGTCAGTTCTAAAAGATTATACAGGAGACAGCCTGAATCCAATTCCGCTTTTATACCAGACCGGATACCTTACCATAGCGGATTATGATGCAGACAGAAAACGGTATACGCTCAGCTTTCCCAATGAAGAGGTGAAATATGGTTTCCTTGAAAGCATGATGCCTTCTTATGTACCCGGTGCGAGTGCTGGGAACGGGCTTGATATCTTTTCATTGGACGAATACATTGAAAATGGGAAACTGGATCAGATCAGAAATGTTCTGACCGGATTATTTGCCAATATTACATATACAGTCGAATCAGATCCTTTTGAACATTATTTTCAGGCGGTCATATATCTGGTGTTTACACTGCTTGGAAAGTATTGCCAGTGTGAGATGCATACCTATACAGGACGTATTGACTGCAGAGTTCAAACAAGGAACTACATATATCTGTTTGAGTTCAAACGGGACGGTACCGCAATGACAGCGCTTGAACAGATAGACAGCAAAGACTATGCGCTCCCATTTATCGCAGATTCCAGGAGACTGTATAAAATTGGCGTATCATTTGATAGCAAATCCAGGAAACTGACAGACTGGGCTGTGAGCTGATGGAGAAGCTTGATGACTGTGACTTAGCATCTACTCATTTTTATACTTTGAACAAATACAACGCTTGCCGCGCCAAAGATTCGATATCAGAGACCCTGCCAATCGATAACGGGGCTGATATCGAATCTTTTTCTCTGCAGATGCTTTCAGTCAGTTCCTTAAGCGGAAAATCCCGCTATCGGAAAATCCGCCGTAGATGCCGATTCTGGCTGTATGTTTTTTTACTTTTTTGATCTGCAGCTGTCACCCCTGTCTTCGTCTGCGTATATACAGGTGCACGGAGCAATAAAGCTTCCGAAAAAATAAAAAACAGCGCCCAAGAGGCGGAAAAGGAGAAAATAAAATGATGAACATGAATGAAATGATGGAACTGGAACTTGAAGAACTGGAACTGATCGGCGGCGGCGATGCCTTTGATGTGTATGCGGACTACCTGAACACGCTCTTTGCCAAGTACAACGTCCATGGCATCCGTGAGGTGAAGAAGGTTTGCACTCCGGAGGAACTGGCCAAGATCAAGGAACTGTATCATGCGTTCCTGTATGATCCTAACGTTGCCTGATCACGTAAATCTGTAATAAACCGGAAGGTGCGGGCAGGCAAAAACTTCAACTGTTTGAAATCACGGGTACATTTTACCAGCTGTTCCGAAGAATCCCCTGAAAATCGAATGATTGCATCGTCGGAGTATGTAAAAAAAAGCAGCCCATTACGGACTGCTCCTGGACAGCAAAAACTGCACTTTCTGAAGCTATGATTCAGCGCTTGAAACGATTATTCAGGTTTTCTCGGTTCTTCCTGCGCTGTTCCGCAGGCATGATGATATCGAGAACGGTAATGAAAATACCCATTCCGATAATGTAGAGCCAGTTGACTTCAAACGTCCTTCCTTTGAACCCACTCGGCGCTTGCGGCGCCAAAGATTCGATATCATAGGCCCTTTACATAAATAACGGGGTTGATATCGATTTTTTCATTTCTCCGTCGAAATACTTCCGAGTTTCCTAAAAACAATCTTCAGTTTGTCAGTCTGTTCCCCGCCCCCGCCGCTGGTCGGGTGAGGTTTCCGGCATCCATACAGGCTTGCCTGAACCTCCACCCGACCAGCGG
>CACYNZ010000154.1 GCA_902775835.1 uncultured Eubacteriales bacterium
TGGCCCTTTTAATCCGACTGGAATTGGCCCTTTTCATTCGACGATTTTTGGCCCATATTACCCGACGTTTATTGGCCCTTTTTTCCCGACGCTAATAGTATCACTTCAGCCGTTGTCCCCACATTCTGACTGCTCCCGTTCTCAGATACAGCCGGGAAGACGATCATGGACAAAAGCACGATCATTGACAGGAAAACCGATACAAGCTTCTTCATACAATCCCTCATCTTTGCTGATATTTTCATCATTGAATTCCTGTTTTCCAAACTGTTTCTGAATCCATTCCGCCTTTCACCCCTTTTCTGATAACATCCGATATGGAAAAGCAGCTTCTGCAAAATTGGCTTCTGCCGCACAACCATGCAATGCGCACTTTCCATAAACGTTTATTGATGCCGGAAGACCCGCAGCATGATTTTTCCATTCGTTCCAGGACGAAAGCATGTATATGAATCACGGCTTCTCTTCTGATTCCACCCGCGATTCTGATTCCGGACGAGTCTGTAGCTGGATCAGAATCTGATTCAGATACTTGCGAGTATCCTGTTCTGTACCGCAATACTCAGGAATCACGATTTCGTCCACATACTGCCTCATCAGATCGGCATATCTCCTTCCGGGAAAAATCAGCTCCCGGTATGCGTCTTTTTCCACGTTATAGCTCGTCTGACTGGGATAGATCAGCACGCCGAAGGTAGCGTAGGCTTCAAAGGAGAATGTCTGGCTCAGTTCCCTCTGGGCAAAAAGGATCGTTACCTGCGGATTGCTCAGCAGATTGAGCAGATACCGGAAGATGGACATCCGCTCCTCGATGGTAAAAGGCCTGCACGCATAAAACTGATCCGGCAGTTTCCCGTGAAGTGCAAATTCCATTGTGGCCCGACGGGAAAGAATCATCTTTGTTTCCCGGTTGTAGAAATTCTCCGCACGCTTGCGGAAATAATAGATGATGGATTCTGCACTGGTCGCAATGGGTGCCGTATTCCGGGTCAGGAAATCCCTGAAGCTCTGAATGCTGATGTCTGCAGGCAGCATCTGAATGCCGGCTGTGGGCTTGATAATGGTCTTCCTGTGCATGTTCTCCATATGCAGGGAGTCTTTCTGAAAGCGGATATAATCGCTTCCGTTTTTCATGTCTTCGTTATGATACAGGGCACAGGTTCCAGGTACATCAAGCTTCTTCCGGTATTCCTCCAGGCTCAGATCCCGTGCAGCATCTTCAGCACAGCAGATGAAGGATTCTCCGCATGCAGCCATGAGTGTTTCCCGGTTGCTTTCAGGATTGCGTTTTATTATGATGTTCCAGCTGATCATCGCCTGGGAAACCGTATCCTCTTCCACCAGAAATACCTGATACCTGGCTTCTGTCAGTAAGTTCAGCAGTTCCGAAAGCACCGGCGGATGATTGTACAGTTCCGCGTATGTCACATAATGAAAAATCCTGACATCTCTGTTTTCAGCCATGCACTGCCGGATATAGTCATATGTCTGCTCCCAGGGGCAGCCCAGAATCAGCAGGGTTCCCACAGGCTCCCTGCGCAGGTCTGCTGCCGGAACCGTGGTCTGAGACGGCTGCAGGGACGTTTTTGTGCGAATCTGATGATCGAGTGCCTCGAGCAGGGCACATTCACTTGCTCCGATCCGTTCCGTACGCAGCGCAGCCTGAAACCTCCGGGCCCATCTATCCTCAAGATGAACGTGCCTGGACAGCAATTCATAAAACTGACTGCACCCGTTCCATGTGGACCGGCCCTGAAGAATGCGGGCCACGGTGGTTTTGCTTTTCAGATGGACTTCCGCAGAAAGTGATGCCATGGAACGCGATGTTTCTTTCATCCAGGCATCAAGGCATGTACTGAATGTTTCTATCACAATCACCCATCACCCTTCGAGTTCTCATAGATCCGTGGTGAAATTGTATGTCGGTTTGTGCAGTATCCCGAATTTATACTAACATAATTTTGCAGATTTTTCTCAAGCATTCAGACACAGAAAAAATGTGTACGGCTCAAGAACTTTGTTCACGGATAATCGCAGGCTGCTTTGCAAGCTGACGCTTTCCTGCCATATTTTCCACAATGTGACGCTGCCCCCTTTTCTCTCAGGTGCCGCCCGTGTACTTGAGAGAGAAAAAAAGGAGCCGTAAAGCATATTGCTTCACAGCTCCTGAATGATTTTTCTCAAAGCCAGTTTTTGATCACATGCCGGATTTCCTGTTCCCAGAAATCCCAGTCATGTCCGCCGGGTGTTGTCCGCCAGGTATAGGGGATCTTCAGTTCATCCAGAAGGCCGATAAATTTCTGGTTCGCTTCCAGAAGCCCATCCTGTTCACCGCAGGAGATATAGAGATCCGGAAGTGCTTTGCCTTCTTCTGCAAGCTTCCGCACTATCCATGCGGGGTTCAGATCGGACGAAACCGCATCTGCCATGTCCCCGAACATCGCCTTCATATATGGCGAACTGATCGGACTTCCCTCTCCAGGCTGCGGCGTACGCGGCATATCCAGAATCAGGGCACCGGAGAAAGCGATCACTTTCCCGAAGGTATCCGAATACTTCAGTCCATTGCGCAGTGCGCCATACCCGCCCATGGAAAACCCGCACAGCCAGGTATCTTCACGGCGGTCAGACAGATGGAACAGCTTTCTGGTGACTTCCACCAGTTCCTGTCCCACCCAGGAGGAAAAGCGGTTCATATAGTCCGGATGGTCCACATAGAAACCGTTTTCCCCGTCAGGCATGACCACGCAGATTCCTTTGTCCTCCGCGTAGCGCTGTACGCAGCTGCTCGTCAGCCAGCTGGTTGAATTGCCGAATATGCCATGAAGCAGGTAGAGGGTCGGGTAAGGAGCATGGCTTTCCTCCTCCATGTCCGTGGGCAGTATCACATTGAAATGTACTTTGCGTCCCAGCATTTTGGACTTGTAGTCCACCTGTAAAAGTGCCATGTCGTTCCTTTCTGTCCCCGGAATCGGGGACATCCTTTTCATTTTATGCTCACGGAGCGACTACAACCGCCTTCTCCTGCGCTCTCAGACAAAGTTCAGCCGCCTTGAACGCATGGGCCTGGGTCATGGCTTTTTCCGTGCGGTTCAGGCAGTCCAGAATCAGTCCGCCAAAGAACGGGAATCCGGTCTTGCCGGTGGCGTCAAAATACTGCTCACCCTTGCCGTTTACCAGGAATACATGGTTACCGCCCTCTTTTTCCGCAGCCAGATTGATGTACTTGCGGATTTCGATAAAGCCTTCGGTGCCAAGAATCAGGGTGCGCCCGTCACCCCAGGTACGCAGCCCGTTCGGCGTGAACCAGTCCACGCGGAAATAATTGGTGGTGCCGTTTTTTCCTGTAATGGCACAGTCGCCGAAATCGTCCAGCTCGGGATACTCCGGATGTCCGTAATTCCCGATCCGGGCCAGCGTAACCTCCGCGTCCTCCTCGCCGGCAAAATGCAGATACTGCTCGATCTGATGACTGCCGATGTCGCAGAGAATGCCGCCGTATTTCGCCTTTTCAAAGAACCAGGCAGGACGGTTGCCGGCACCCAGCCGGTGCGGTCCGAATCCGGTCACGCTGATGACCTTTCCGATTTCCCCGGCATCCACCATGTATCCGGCCATGATCGCGCCTTCCACATGCAGACGCTCAGAATAGTAAACCATGTACTTCTTTCCGGTCTTTTTCACGGTTTCCCTGGCTTTTTCCAGCTGCGCCATGGTCGTGAAGGGCGCCTTGTCGGTAAAGTAGTCCTTTCCGTGCTCCATGACCGTGACGCCGAAGGGCCCGCGCTCGCTGGTCACGGCTGCCGCAGCCACCATCATGGTTTCCTTGTCCTGCAGCACCTGGTCCTCACTCTCGGCAGGCGTTGCCTGGGGATAGATTTTCAGGAAATGCGCCACTTTTTCCGGATCCGGATCCCACACATACTTCAGCGTTGCGCCGGCTTCCGTCAGTGCATTGCACATGCCGTAAATGTGCCCGTGATCCAGCCGTGCCGCGGAGAATACGAATTCTCCCGGCTTCACAACCGCCTTCTTTTCACCTACAGGGGCGTAGTTCATGCCGTCTGCAGCGTTCAGTTTCATATGCATGCCCTCCTTGCAGCCTTATGCGTTCTTATTTCTTTTCCCCGTAACTGCTGCCCACCGTGATATCCGAGCCGCCAAGATCGATCTCGGATTTGGACTTTTCATAGAAATGCGGAACGGCCTTCATGATGCCCTCCACGGTATAGAACGGATCGTCCTTCTTCAGCGGGAGCTCCACGGCAGTCCTTGTGGCTCCGGCCTTATATATGGCGGTGATCAGCTCAATGGTCCGCCTGCCATCCTCGGCGGTAATGGCCACATCCCCGTTTTCCTCAATCGCCGTCAGCACGTTTTCAATCTGACCGTCATGCCCGATATGCGGGATGGGCGGCAATTTGTCCGCGAAATCGCTGATCTCCTTTTCCAGTGCCTCATTGCGTTCCGGGAACCCGTTGGGCTTGGACACGGAGGCATAGACCGAGAACGGAGCCGCGATCTTCGCCCTGTCGCACTGGAAGGTCAGCGTCTGCTCTTCCCCATGGTCAACCACCGATGCGGTCAGGGACGCAAGCGCGCCGGGATACTCAAGTACGGAGATGGAAAGATCCTCCACCTCAGCATTGTCGTGGGCCGTGTTGGCAAGAATACTGGTCACCCGGTTTGGCAGACCCATCATCCAGCCAAGCATGTCAATGTGATGCACCGCATGATTCAGGGTGCATCCGCCGCCTTCCTTCTCCCAGGTTCCGCGCCACCACAGATCATAGTAGCAGTGTCCGCGCCACCACAGGGAATTGATGGTTGCGTGCTTCACCGGTCCGGCTATGCCGGAGTCCAGCAGTGCCTTCAGATCCCGTATGGGCTTTCTGAAACGGTTCTGGGCAATGATGGACAGCTTCACGCCCATCTCATCCCTAACCCGGATCATCTCATCGCACTCGGCCAGGGACGGAGCCATGGGCTTTTCGCAGATGACGTGCTTCCCGGCTTTCATGGCATTGATGGAAATCTCGGCATGCACATACGGCGGGGTGCAGACGTCAAACAGATCAATATCCTTCCTGTCCAGGATATCATGATGGTCCAGATACACATCGCAGTCCAGACCGAATTCTTCCTTTACCTTCTGCGCCTTGCCCGGAATGATGTCCACCAGGGCGGCGATATGCACCCGCTCAGGGAACAGAAGATACGCCGGGATATGCAGATGGGAAATATTACCCGATCCGATAATGGCGACCTGAAGCATAGGGCACTTCCTTCCTTTGACAGCTTTTCTTCTCTTTTCTTTTTCAAAACAGGCGCCGCACCTGACGGCGCGGCGCCTGAAGGCATTGAGGATTCTTATGGATTATTCCGCATGCGCAGCATCCCATGCAGCATACTTTTCGTCCTGCACGGCCTTGCCGCCCATATCCATGTACTGCTGGAGCATATCCTTGTACAGAGCGCTGCACTCTTCAGCGGTGGCAGCCATGGTGCACTTCACCAGGATTTCCTGCTCATAGGAAGCGAGCGTGGTGCTGTACTTGGAGTTGTTCTCCAGCGGCACGTCGAAGTGGAAACCGGCCAGGATCGCATCGCGGTTGCCCACGGTGTATTCCTCTTCGAACAGATCCGCATAGCCCTGATAGCTCAGCGCCTGGGACTTCATGGTCTTTTCCTCGGTGTCCAGCCACTGGCCGTTGACGAGCAGCGTGTAGTCGATGTTCTGCATGGAGTTGTAGACCATGTCATGATGATCCGCGTCCACGTCCTTGACCACCGGGATGCCGTCTTCGTTCAGGTCAGAAGTGATGCCTTCCAGACCGTTCTGGAGGAAATAGATGGTGTCATACTGGCACAGCCAGTCGAGGTACATGATGGCAGCTTCCGGATGCTGGGAATACACAGGGATGAAGTTCAGCAGGCCGGCAGCGGCGTATACGGGATGATAGTACTTGCTGGCGTCGGTCACAGACTCGAAGCAGTCCAGAGGAGTGAGCTTTGCGCCGGGCTCATAGGCCTGCAGGGAGGACAGGATGCCAGGGGACACACGGATGGGATGGTCATAGTTGCCGGTGTAGCCGCCAGCCTTGCCGCTGGTCACTTCGGCCCACAGGTCTTCATCATTGTGCAGCGCGAAGTCCGGGGATACCAGGCCTTCACGATACAGCTGGTTCAGGAACAGCAGGTAATCTTCATAGCCCTCGTGTGCGGGAGAAGCTTCGCAGGCCAGGGTCCGGGCGTCCAGATCCTTGTAGAAGCTCCACTGCAGGGGCATATTGTACCGCAGGTCGCGGTGCAGGGCGTAAGGAATGCATCCGCCTTCCACGTTGCCGGGATTCTTTTCCTTGAACGCGCGCAGCACATTCACAAACTCTTCCTTGGTGGTGGGCATTTCCATACCCAGCGCTTCCACCCAGTCCTGACGCAGGAACATGCCCATCCAGGCAACGACCACGCGGCGGGCAGGGATTGCGTACTGGCCGCCGGCGAACTTGCCGAACTCCAGAACGTCTTCGCCCAGGAACTGCTTCAGGGTCGGGCCGTACTGGTCAATCAGAGCGCTCAGTTCGGTGACGCCGCCCTGGTTCACATAGTCGGTCACGATGGACTCATTGTAGGTGAAGCAGATATCGGGGCAGGAAGCCTCGTCCATCATCAGGGTTGCCAGCTTCGACTCTTCCTCGGAGCGCGGAATGACAACCCATTCAATCTTGATGTTGCGGGGATCGCCGAAGTTTTCCTGAATCCACTTGGTCCAGTAGTTGTCGTCGGGCGCCGTGCCGCCGGTATTGCCGCGGTCAAAGACGGAAACCTTCAGGGTGACGGGCTCGTCATAACGGAACACTTCTGCTGTCTCAGCTGTTGCGGGGACAATGGAAACCATTGTCATCAGCAGAGCCAGCGCCAGGATCATGGACCATACCTTTTTCATGGGATAGCCTCCTTTTAATGGGTTTCTTTATTGCACCGGGATTTCCCGGTTCAAAACAGTTTCCGGACCGGCGCTTACTCCTTCACGGCACCGATCATGACGCCCTGCACAAAGTACTTCTGCAGGAAGGGATAGACGATCAGGATCGGAACGGTGGAGAACACCACGGCGGCGCACTGGATGGTCTCCGCAAGCACTGCGTTCTTGCCGCCTTCCACCATGCTCACATCGGAGGAGGAGGAAGCGAACACCACCTGATACAGTTTCATCTGCAGGGTAAACTTGCTGGAAGTGTTGATGTAGTACCGGACGTCCGCGTAGTTGTTCCAGCGTGCCACGGCATAGAACAGGGCGATGGTGGCCAGGGACGCCGTGGACAGCGGCAGGATAATCCGGATCAGGATCTGCATGTCATTGCAGCCGTCCAGCTTCGCGCTTTCCTCCAGGGACGCGGGCACCGATTCGAAGAAGTTCCGCAGAATGATCGTATTGTAGGTACTCGTCAGGATCGGAAGCACCAGGGACCAGGGGCTGTCGATCAGGCCCATCTGCTTGACCCACAGGAAGTTGGCGATGGTGCCGCCGGTAAAGTACATGGGGATAAGCACCACAATCATGAGGAACCTGCGGCCGGGCAGATAATGCCGGCTCAGGGGATACGCCAGAAGAATTGTGGATACCATGGCCAGGACTGTGTAGATCACGGTCCATTCAATGGAGAACCACATGGAACGGATCATGGTGGGATCATTGAACACAGATGCATAGGCATTGAAGTCGATTTCCTTGGGAATCAGGTATACCTTGCCGGCCACCACGGGTGCGCGTCCGGAAATGGACTTGGCGATCACGTGGATCACAGGCAGAATGCACAGAAGTACAAAGATCGTCAGGATCACATTGAATACGATTTCGGAACCGATATAGCGCCTGCCTTTGGCCACGCGGGGCTTTACAGAAGCTGTATTGCTCAAAACAGACCCCCCTCTCCCATGCGGCGTGTGATCACATTGGCACCGATAACAAAGCACATGTTCACCACGGAACCGAAGATATCCACGGCGGTCGCGAACGGATACTGGCGGTTCAGAATGCCGCGGTCATACACAAAGGTGGAAATCACGTCCGCAGCATTGGTGACCATCTTGTTCATCATGACATAGGGACGTTCGAATCCAATGCCCACCATCTGTCCCAGTCGAAGGATCAGCATGATGACGATTGTGGGCATGATGCAGGGCAGCGTCACATACCAGATGCGGCGGAGCCGTCCGCAGCCGTCCACTTCCGCGGCTTCATACAGTTCCGTGTTCACGCCGGAGATGGCGGCCAGATAGATGATGGTGCCCCAGCCGGCGCTCTGCCAGATACCGGTCACCACATACATGACCACCCAGTTGCCTTCGTCCATCAGGAAGTTCACCGGTGTGCCGCCCATCTGCGTGATCAGGTTGTTGATGGGACCGGCGGAGCCGAAGATCTTGGAAACCAGGGATCCGATGATGACCCAGGACAGGAAATGCGGCAGGTACATCAGCGTCTGGTACAGTTTCTTGACCTTCAGGGAACGCATTTCGTACACCATGATGGCCAGGATGATCGGTATCGGGAATCCGAAGAGCAGATCCAGAAGATTCAGCTTCACGGTGTTCTTCACTGCATTCCAGAACTTGGCGCTCTCAAAGACCTCTCCGAAATACTTGAAAATCGGT
>CACYNZ010000155.1 GCA_902775835.1 uncultured Eubacteriales bacterium
TCTCCGGAAGTCCCGGAAGTGAACATCAGCGAAGCAAGTGCGTCCGGATCATTGGGTTCCATGTTCACCGGATCTCCATCCCGCACAGGATCAGGCCAGTCTTCCAGGCGCAGGATTTCCCTGATGCCGCTGCAGTACCCCTGGATCGCTTCCTTCAGCGCACTGTAACGCTCTGACAGAAAGACGATGGACACATCTGCAAAATCCAGCCGCTCCGCGATTTCCCCCGGCCTGAGCTTGGTATCAAGCGGTACCGAGACATTGGAGCTGATCATGATCCCGTAATAGGCACATATCCATGCATAGGACATGTCCCCGATCAAAGCGATTTTCTTTCCCTCGCCGACGCAGCTCTGCAGCTTTGACGCCGTCTTCAGCGCATCCGCCTGCAGATCCGCAAAGGTTTTTGCGATCACATGCCCGCCTTCAGCCCACTCATAGGCCGGCAGTGCCCCGAACCTGTCTGACGTATATCTGAGAAACTCCCGCAATGTATGCATTTTTCCATTCACCTCTGCTGTATGTTTTCTGTAGACTTCTGCATGCACTTGCCGCAGTTCTTGCTCCGGTTCAGGCCTGCCCGGCTTCTGTTCCGCCCTGCTCCGGTCTGAAAAGTCCAGACCTGCTTTTGTGATGTTCATCTTTTCCTCTGCAGTCACACGGCAAAAACAGCATGGAAACGGCTGGCCATTCCAGGATTTCATGCCGAATCCCTTTCCCGGAACAGGCATGTTTTCTTCCAGCGCTCTTTCAGCCGCTGCATTCTATGCGCCTCATCTGAATCCGTGGCCGAATTATAGCAAATCAAAAACGCCGGCAGGGATGCACTGTGCATACATTGCCGGCGTTTTCCAACTTTATTCGTACTTTACTTCAAAACCTGCGCCGCTGAGCGACTGCTCCGCCGCTTCTTTCATACCCTTGCTCAGCGTGACGCTCTCCAGTTCCGGAAGATCGAGCAGCGGCGTCAGGTCCCTGACCGCCGTTGACGCCATGTTCAGCCTCCGCAGGCCCTGATGTACGGTAATCGGAGCCAGGTCACTGACAGGCGTATGGGATATGTCCAGCTCCTCCAGGCCCGTGACTCCGCTCAGTTCATCCAGTGTGTTCATTCCGGTCCAGGCAGCGCGCAGGGAGACAATGCGCTTTTGTCCGAGGTAGTGGTAGCTCTGCGTACGGTTGGCAATGTCCAGATACTGGAAATCGCCCAGCTGCGCGAACACGACGGGATCATAGCGGTGTACATCGCACACGTCCAGATAGGCCAGCTGCGGGCACTGGATCAGGGGTGACAGTTCCTTGACCGGATTGTCATTGATTCCCACGTAATTCAGTTTCTCCATGCCCGCAAGGCAGGAAATGAACCGGATGGAATTGTGCTTGAACTCCACTTTGTTCAGATTCTTCATCCCGGACAGTGTGGAAATATCGCTGAGCATCTGCGCCACCACACATACCTGCTCCAGATTCGGCATTGCGGCAAGTTCCTCAAGATTCTCCAGATCTCCCCTGGTGCTTCTTCCGGAGGCATACCACTGTGAAATTGCGTCGTAGAAACTGTCTGAATCCGCATAGGCCCTGTCGGCCACAATATAGATGCCTGTGACATCCGAAAGCATGTCTGTGCGTATCTCGGTCTCCGGCCCCAGCCCAAGATTCAGGCGCACGGCCTGTTCCACAAGCGGGTTCTCAAAGAAGACCGGTGCACTGGACGGCCGGAGCAGAAAGACTGCTGCTCCGGACAGGATGATAAGGAACAGAAGCGCCGCTCCCGCCAGGATCATCCGTCTCCGTCTCTCTGCCGGCATGGCATGCTCCAGCGCCTTCCTTGCATGAAGCGCGGACGCATACCTGTGTTCCGGATCAAAGGCTGTCATTCTCCGGATCACCCGTTCCAGTCCGCCGGTACCTTTGCGTATATCCCCGCTTCCCTGCATCAGCCAGTTCAGCACCATGCCCAGACTGTAAATATCCGAGCGTCCGTCCGTCTGGGCAAACCCGTACTGTTCCGGCGGTGCAAAGCCCTCAGTGCCAAATACGACCGTGTCCGCTTTCTTTTCCGAGTGCACCCGGGAGATTCCAAAATCAATGAGTACCGGCGTTCCATCGTCCCGGACAATGATGTTCTGGGGCTTCACATCCCGGTGGATCACCGGCGGAACCAGGCTGTGCAGCGCATGCAGCTGATCGCACAGCGCGATACCGATCCTCAGAATCTCCTCCGCGCTCATCGGGTGATGCGCCGCATAACTGTCCAGCGTTTCCCCCTCCACATATTCGCGCACGGTGCAGCGCATGGTTTCACTGCGGAACTCCTCCACATAGCGCGGCAGCGGGTCTGACTTCATGTGCCGGAGCACTTCCGGTTCAGACATCTCATACAGCGGATGCTCACGCGGAAAGCATTTCACCGTAACCAGCCCTGACCCGTCCCGGGCCCTGGCCAGGAGCGTCTGCGTTTCCCGTCCGGATGAAAAGCATTCCAGAAGCTCATACCGCTCTGTAAGTCCCGGAGGATATTCCGCCTCATCCGGAAGGACCAGGCGTTCAGAAGGTTCTTTCACGACTGCATTACACCACCTCTCCCAGCGGCATAAGGCCATGCTCCTGCAGGATCGCCTGCGTATCCGCCATGCTCAGCCGGTTCTTCAGGCAGTAGATAATGGCCGTATCCCGCTTGAGTCTCGGATACAGGGTACTCTTTCCCGCTGCCTGAAGAAGGCGCTGGGTCTCTTCCAGGCTGAGTCCCATGGCAATGGACAGCTGAATCACCTTATCCCTGGACGGTCGCCTTGTCCCGTTGAACAGCTGATGTCCATAGGTCCGGTCAATCTGAGCGCGCAGTATCACGCGTTCCGGCACAAGATCCCTTTCTTCGCAGAGTGAGCTGAGCATTCCGCAGAAATCCACAGGCTGCATATACTGCTCGTTGTGCTCAAAGAAAGACGTCAGGCTTTTGGTTCGGAAAATCCTTTTCATCAATGAATCCGTATTGATCCTGTCCTGCATGAATAACCCGCCTTTCCTGCTTCTGCCATACAGGGAACAGGAAATCTTTCTTTTCCCGTTCAGATTCTGAAAGAAAAAGATTCAGTTCAGCCCATATGCATACCGTTTTCGAAGCATACATCCATTATATCGGAACCCTATCAAAAGACAAGAATGCATCCTGCACACATGCTTTCTGCACATTCTTCCCTCCGCCTCCGTCATGACATGTTCCCGCTGCTGCGTCAAAGCGCAAAAAGAGGTCATGCGCATAGACCGCATGGCCTCACAGGTTCCGTCTTCCTACATTTCCCGGAAACAGACTCATGAGAGCATCATCCGGTCATTGTCCAGGGCATGTCCGCTCACCATCCGGAACGCTTCAAGAAGTGCGGGTACAGTCATCTTTTTCCGCTCCTCGCCCTGAATGTCCAGCACCACGTTTCCGCTGTCCATCACCAGGGTACGGTTGCCCAGTTCAAGCGCACTGTGCATGTTATGGGTGATCATCATGCAGGTCAGATGATTCTCCCTTACCACCTTCCGGGTCAGCTCCAGCACCTTTTCCGCCGTTGCCGGGTCCAGAGCCGCCGTGTGCTCATCCAGAAGCAGCAGCTGCGGCATGACGATCGTGCACATGAGCAGGGTGACCGCCTGACGCTGGCCGCCGGAAAGCAGCCCCACCTTGGTCTCCATCCGGTCTTCCAAGCCCATGCCATATTCGCTCAGCCGTTCCCGGAACAGGTTTTTCTGGGCCCGGGTGGGCGAAAAATGCAGGGCGGAAGCGGTCGTTCTGGAATGCGCAAGAGCAAGGTTTTCCGCAATGGTCATGCCTGGAGCCGTGCCCACCATGGGATCCTGAAACACACGGCCAATCACCTTGGCCCGCTTATGTTCCTTTAAAAAGGTAATATCCTTTCCGTTGAGAACGATCGTGCCTTCGTCCAGCAGGAATGTGCCGCAAATGGCATTGAACAGTGTGGACTTGCCCGCACCGTTGGATCCAATGATCGTCACAAAGTCTCCGTCCGGAACGCTCAGATTCAATCCCTTCAGAGCCGTATGCTCCACCGGCGTACCCCGCCCGAATACTTTGATCGCGTTTTGAATCTCAAGCATGGCCGTTCCCTCCTCTGCGCCGCATTCCGGCTTCCGCGATGTACTGCCGGATGGCCGGAATGGACAGAGCCAGCGCCACGATCACCGCGGAAACTAGCTTCAACATGAACACATCCAGGGGCGAATACTTCATCGCATAGGCCATGATCAGACGGTAAATCACCGAACCCACCATGGCCGAAGCAAAGCCCAGCGTAATCCCGCGGCGTCCGAACACGGCCTCTCCGATAATCACGGAAGCAAGACCCGTGACCAGCGTGCCTGTCCCGGAAGAGATATCCGAGAACCCCTGATACTGGGCCAGAACGGCGCCTGACAGCGCGATAAACGCATTGGATATGGCAAAGGCGAGAATCTTGCATCCGTCCGTATTGATCGAGGACGCCCGCACCATGGTCTCATTGTCACCCACCGCACGGATGCACATGCCGACATGCGTATGGAAAAAGAGGATCAGCGCAAGCGCCGCAAGACAGGCAATCGCCAGGGGAACCCAGGTCTTCGCGTCATTCTTGGACAGGAACGGAACAATCTTGAACAGCGTATCCACGCGGAGCAGGGATACGTTCACCGCATTCCCCTGTACAAGAAGATTGATGGAATACAGTCCGCTCATGGTAATAATACCGGCCAGAATCGGATGGATCTTCATCTTGGTCTGCATCAGGCCGGTCACCGCCCCGGCGCTGGCCCCGGCCAGCATGGCTGCGGGCAGGGCAAGCACCGGATGCCCGGCATTGGTGCACATGGCCGATACCGCAAGCCCGAACACAAAGCTGCCCTCCGTGGTCAGGTCCGGAACGGACAGGATCCGGAAGCTGATATAAATGCCGAAGGCCAGAATGGCATAGATCATTCCCTGCTGGAGGGAGTCCACGATCAGTTTCATCAAATCACCTGCAAAGGTCCGGGTGCCTGTGCGGCACCCGGACGGATTCTCTTTTCATGCCTGGTCTTACTTGGCGGAGAGCATCTGCACTTCGCCGCTTTCCGTCAGGCTGGCGGGCAGTTCCAGGCCCAGGGCAGCCAGCGTATCCGCGTTCACGGAAACGATGTCAGCGGGCACCACGACGGCCGGGATCTCACTGACAGGCGTGCCGGCCAGCACCTTCACCGCGATATCCGCGGTCTGCTCGCCGATGGCCACATCGCTCATGGCAAGCGTGGCCAGACAGCCGGAGAGCACGGTGGTGGCGGAGCAGGCATAGGTCGGAACGCCGGCGTCATTGGCCAGTTCCACCAGTGCTTCCACAGCGGACTGCACCACAGAATCGTTGGCTACAAAGATGGCGTCCACGCCGGCATCCAGCACCACCTGGGTGGCCATGGACACTTCGCCGGAATTGGTAACGGTTTTCTCCACATAGCTGTATCCATTGGCGTCCAGGAATGCCTTGGCGCTTTCCATGGCGCTCACCGCATTGACTTCACTGGTGCAGTAGATCAGGCCGAAGGTCTTCACATCCGGGGTAATGGTCAGACCCAGGGAAAGAATATCACCGGAGGGAATCGCATTGCTGGTGCCGGTGGCGTTCATGTCAGGCGTATCCAGGGCAGACATGACCTGGGCCGCCACAGGGTTGGCCACGGAGCAGAAAATGCAGGGCGTCTCACTCTCCAGGTTCACGAAAGCCTGGGTGGTGGGCGTGGCGATGGTGAACACCAGATCATAGGTGCCGTCATCCATGTCGCTGCAGATCCGGGCCAGCGTGCCGCCGTCGCCGAACGCGCACTGATAATTGATGGTCAGATTCTTGCCTTCCACGTATCCGGCTTTCTCAAGCCCGGAGATAATGCCGCTCTTCATGTCAAGGAACGCACCGTTTTCCACCAGCAGCACAAGGCCCACCTTGTACTGTCTGTCTTCAGCGTGGGAAAGTGTCACAAGGCTCATCACAAGAGCCAGGGCCAGGATCAGGGCAGTCAGCTTCTTCATAACTGTATCCTCCTCATTCTGATTGTTCTTCAAGTTCGGCAAACGCTTTTTCCAGCATTTCCAGGGTAACGGGATAGGGATTGTGATCAATATCATGCATCTTGAGCACCTGGGGAAGCACTCTGGGAAGATCCGCGGCGCTCACCCCGATATCGGCAAGCCTGGTCGGCAGGCTCACCGAGCGATTGAAAGCAAGCATGGTGTCAAACATGTTCTTCCGGCCGTCCACCAGAAGAAGCGCCAGAACACCGAAGCCCACCACTTCCCCGTGCAGATGCTCCCGCTCGACCGGGAGATCCGGGAAAGAAGTCAGCGCGTAGAAGATGGCATGGGCAAGTCCTGTATTGTAGTCGATGATATGGTCCGCTGTGAGCAGAATGGAAGCAATGGCCGTGTTCACAATGATGGTCAGGATCACCTGTTCCAGTTCATCGGAAACTTTTCCGGCGCGATGATCTTCCATGGCCTTTTTCCCAAAGGAAAGCAGCGGGTCCAGACACATCCGGCTCACGGAAACGCCCAGCGCATGATAATGATTCAGCTCATCCCCCCTTGATGACATGGTTGATTCAAAATATTTGGCATAGGTGTCGCCGAGACCCGCCCACAGATAGCGGCAGGGAGCCGCGGCAATCACCGGAGTATAGATGAAGGTATGCGCCGGAGGCGCGGGAAGGAAGCAGGGGCCGGCAAAGGACCCGTCGGGATGATAGAGAATGGACACGGCCGTACAGGCGGCGCATGTGCTGGCAATGGTCGGAAACGCGATCACTTTCCTGCCGGTCTCCATGCCCAGCACCTTGCAGGTGTCCAGCGCCTTTCCGCCGCCCACTGCAAAGATCATGTCCGCTTTCTGCACCGCAGAGTCCGCTTTCAGGCTTTCAATGTTTTCCCGGGAGGCTTCGCCGCCGTACCATCGGAAATCCAGGATGTGCACCGCAGGCTCTGCGGCTTTGCGCAGCGCATCCCCGATGGCCGCCATGGCCCTGTGCCCACCGATGACCACGGCGGTCTTCCCCAGGGCACCGGCCACTTCGCCAAGACGGTCCAGCACATGCTCGCCCACGGACCAGGACGGAAGCGTGATACTGTAGTCCTTCATGCTCGGAATCCGGCTCATGGCATTTCCTCCTCACTGTCAAACATGGCAATCCGCTCCACCACGGGATTGTACTTTTCTGAAATTCCCACATGCAGCGGATGCTTCAGATACTTCGGAAGCGAAGAAGCGTCCCGCAGCTTCATCTCCACCATGACATCCATGTTCATGGGGCGGGACACCACATTGCGCAGAACGCGCACTTCCAGAATTTCCTCCGGAAGCGCTGCCTTCAGGGCTTCAAAGGTTTCCCGGTACTCCTGTTCCGCTGCCGCATCAAAGCAGCCGTCCCTGAGCTTCATCATCACGATATGCCGCATGTTTCTTCCTCCTTCGCCCGTTTACACAAAAAGCCCCGTCCGCAAAGGACAGGGCTGTTATTCCTGTGGTACCACCTTCATTAATCCCGCTTAAGGGGATTCACTCGTCGGGATGCAATCACATCCTCTGCTCTTCACGCGAGCTCACGGTCAGGCTACAGGGACAGGTCCGTTCGCCGTTCCCTCCGTGGTCCATTTGCCATCCCGCTTCCGTCCGGGCTTCCATCATCCCCGGCTTGCTGTGCGTGCGCTGAAGGTTTGATCTCCACGTCATCGGTTTGTCTATGAGGTTGAGGGGATGGTAGCAAATGCTTCCAGAAACGTCAAGACTGAAAATTGTATTTCTCCTGTTTTTCCACCCCGCCTTCACCAACTTCCCGTCCATTGAATACCTGTACAACACCAATGAAGGCCACAAGCTGATCGGCGAATACCTGCAGAGCGTGGTTTCCGGTGTCGGCGTGACCATGAACCTGACCAACCGGGAATGGAACACCTTCCTGAACACCCGCAAGAACGGCGACTACACCGTGGCCCGCACCGGCTGGCTGGCCGACTACAACGATCCCATTTCCTTCCTGGATATGTGGGTTTCCGGCTCCGGCAACAATGACTCCCAGTTCGGCAAGGGCAAGCACGGCGAACTGAAGATGTTCTCCATCGACCTGACCCCCTACGGCGTGGACCTGAAGGTGGAAAACGGCACCTGGGCTGAGACCTATGACGCCGCCATCGCCGCCATCAAGACCTGCACAGACAAGACGGCCCGCTACGGCATGATGCATGCCGCAGAAGACCTGCTCATGAGCACCGGCGCCATCACCCCCCTGTACTTCTACACGGATATCTATATGCTGTCCAAGGACGTGCATGGGTTCTTCGCCAATCCTCTGGGCTACAAGTATTTCATGTACTGCACCGTGGGTGAATAATCCCATTCCATGCAGCGCACGGGAGGGAGAAGCCGTTTCGGCTTCCCCCTCCCTTTTTCGTGGAATCCTTTCCATCTGCACAGGAAAAGGACCGCCTTCCCCCCGGGAAAGCGGTCCGTCATTTTCCATGAAAAGGTTCACTCGGCGGCATCCAGGACGAATTCCATGTCCCCGCCGTTTCTGGCTGTATAGCGCACACTGTTCATATCAAAGGC
>CACYNZ010000156.1 GCA_902775835.1 uncultured Eubacteriales bacterium
GTTTTGACCGCTCAGCGCGATTTGCAGACGGTAACTTTCTTCATAAGATCTTGTTTCGCTGACAGTTCCTCTGTTCCTCATATCCGCAGCCGTCAGACTGACCGGAAGCATGCACAGCACCAAAACCAGGGCCAGCAGCCTTTTTTTCGTTTTCCGCATCATTCTTCTTCCTTTCCCCTGGGGTCATATTTTCACATGATATTGTTTACGTGTATGGATATATGCCGTCACGGGTTACCCGCCGGACCATGATCCTGAGGAGGTTTCATTCCCTGTGCTTTCTTTCGGCGCTGGATCATCAGCGTGGTCACCACGCCCAGTGCAAAGGCCAGCAGCCCAACGATCACATAGCCCCCTGCCTCCGGGCCCAGGATGGTGGCCCCCAGGACGGAACCGGCCGCCTGCACAGGGGAGCCCGCAACGCCTGGCACAGCCACCAGCGCGGCAAGGAGCGATAGTCCAAGCCCTGCCGCCAAAGCTGTCATTCTTTGAAGCCGGCGCTTTTCTGTGTAGTACATTTTGCGGCGCAGGATGATCTGCATCTGTTCTTCCATGCTGCGCAATGCACTTTCCCCCTTCCTGTGAAATTCGGAATAATGATCTTTCACCTATATAAATGCAGTTTTTCTGGATTTTGGGCAGTAAAAATGGAAATTTTCTGTTTTTGCAGCAAACAAAAACCATCCCGCGTGCCTTCGGGATGGCGGAAAACGCTGTTTTGTTATTCTGTGGTTCGCAGCCTTCGCAGGGCAAAGAACAAAAGCAGCGCGGTGAGCAGGGGCAGCACATAACCAATGATGGAGGTGACGCCGGGCTCAGATACCAGCAGATTGTAAATACCGTGAAACAGCATGCTGAGGGACAGCGCCCCGACGGTGCTGGACAGGCGCAGGGCCTTGAAGCGCCGGGCGATCACCAGCCCCAGGATCATGGCAAACACGCTGACAATGTGCATCACACCTACCGCCAGGCCCCGGATCAGCAGAAAGCTCAGGCTTCCCGTGCCGGAAGCGATCATGGAGCAGATGTTTTCAAAGGAGGCAAAGCCCGCGCCGACACCCACTGCGGCAAGAAAAAGGTGATCGTCGTCAGGATCAAACATGAGGAAATAAAACAGCAGGGGCAGGAATTTCATAGTCTCCTCCACCACGGGAGAAATGAAGATCGCCGTGTCCTCCACACCCATGCCGGTAGCGGCATCCACAAAACCGCTTACATAGGCTCCCAGCAAACAGGCTGCCATGCCCATCAGGAAATAAAGCACGAACTGCCGTGCGCTGTCCCGCAGGAAGAACAGCGTCAGCAGCAGCGGTACCGCCATGCAGACCAGCACGTTTTCCGAGAAGATCATGCCGCCACCGCCTTTCTGGTGGCTGCGTACAGCATTGGCATGCAAAGGGTTTCACAGACCAGGAACATCGTATACCAGACGCCTGCGCTCATGTATTTGGCGGTCACGATCCACACGCTCCACGCAAAAGCCAGGCACAGTATGGAAACGGGGTCGGCGTTTTTCCGCCAGGCAGAAAGCACCTTGACAGCCCAGCAGACCGTTCCCGCTGCCAGCAGTATGGAGCAGGCCGTGTCCAGCGGGGCTCTGGCGGCTTCGGGCACAAAGAAGATCAGCGCCTGGCCCAGGATCAGCAGCGCGCAGCCGATGCCCAGCAGACTCCATTCCCACAGCTTCAGCGACTGATTTACAGCCAATGCCCGGGCTGCCTGATACAGACAGCCGGCGAAGGCCGCGCCTACAAACAGATCGTCCGCCCATTCACCCGACCAGGCGATCCACAGCGCTGCATTGCAGCCGGCAAAGAGCAGCGCCAGTATGCCCTGCACGCATGCACCGCCCTTCCAGCCCCCGGCCAGGGACGCCAGCATGGCCCCTTCCAGCAGGAAAATGGCGGCTTCCCCGATTTCATTGGGAGCGAAGGGCATCCGTGAATCATGGCGCATGAGATCGTAGACCACCCAATACAGATCGGTGAGCAGCCACAGGGAGAGAATAAACGTGAGGAACACAGTCGGGGTCGCCTGCCCGCTTTCACGTATCAGGCGCACTGACAGGATCATGAGCACTGCCAGCATGGAAACCTGAAAGCATGCTGGAAGAAGCGTAATGAGACTGAGTGACACTATATCTCACGCTCCTTTTCCTTCTTTTGTTTCCAATGCTGGCACAGCAGGATCACCGCCACACCCAGGATGAAGGCCAGCAGCGCAATGAGCACATAGCCGACAGACGGCATTTTGAGCACCATGCTGCCGTACTGGCGGATCTCGGCCTGATCCGATATATCATGCAGCCGGGGCAGGAAAGCAATGACCGCGATCAGGAGCGCGGCGCATCCGCCGCATACCGCGCCTTCCAGGATGATCTTCTGCCGGATCGCCTTTACCGCCTGATAGACTTCCCTGCGCCGGAGGATTTCCTCCATCTGTTCGTCAATACTGCGCATCGCTGATGCCCTTCCTTTCCAGCGTCTTTTTCAGTGTTTCCTTCCCGTGCTTCAGTATGCTGTAGATCTGCCTCTTGCTCATGCCCATCGCCAGGGCGATCTCGTCATGGGAAAGGCCGTCGAAGTACAGCAGGGTAAGCGCCCGGCGGTATTCCGGCTTGAGCTCCTTCATGGCCTGATAGAGCAGGCGGCTGCCTTCATTCTTCAGGAGGGCCGTTTCCGGCAGATCATCGCCGGCGGGGATGCCCTCATGGATCGGAACTGTCCGCACTTTTCCCCTGCGAATCATCATCAGCGCGTTGTTGCGTCCGATGGCATACAGCCAGCTTCTGAAGCTGCCCGCACGCCTTGGGTGGAAGGGCGGCTTGTCCACTGCCAGCCTGGCGAAGGTGTCGATCAGAAGTTCTTCGGCATCCTCATTGCTGTGCACAAACGAAAACAGGAACAGCAGAAGACCGTCTCTGTGGCGGGCCAGCAGGGCTTCCAGGTCCGCGCTGTTTTCAGTCACCGTATACCGGAGATAGATTGCTTCATCTGTCTCAGTCAACCCTGCCGCCTCCTTTCTCCGCCTGCTTTGAATGGTGTCGTTTCATCAGTACACGAGCATGAAAAAATGGTGGTATCGTTTTCTGCCTGGGATACGGCAGACACTGCACTTTCTCGCTTCCCCGGGCATCGCCATATCCGCGGACGCGATGGCGGCGGAATACAGAGTCAGCCGCGCTGCCTTCCCGCCTTCTGTTTTTCCGTTGTTACCGTTTATGCCGTCCGCACGCTTCTCCCGCCTTCCAGCTTTCCTATTCGGTCAGACTTTCCACTGGAATCCTGAGGAATCTGCATGCAGATGCCGTGCAAAAGTCCCTGAGCATATGATACCATTTCTATCGGAAAACAAAAGAACCATTTCCCCAAAATCAAAGAAAAGCCCTGCAACTGCTCAGGCACATACAGATATGCTCCCCCTGAAGCGGGCACTGGGAAAACACAAACCAGTGAGCTTCAGAGGGAGCATATCCCATGCCTGCCTTCCAGGCTTTTCCCTATGCTTTTTCCTGTCTCTCCCGTTCCGCCTGCGTCCGTACCTCCTCCGGGCACAGCGGCAGTGTCCAGGACCACGGCGAATCCGATACCCGCTTTTCCGCTTCCGCATAGGCCGCTTCGCTTCGGATATACTGTCCGTCCATGGCAAGAATCCGGCCGAGGAACAGATACGCATCAAATACGGTTTCCCGGTACCTCATGGCCTCCGGATGCCGGCTGCACAGCACAATCGCCCGGCACACCGCCTCCTCCGCCTGCGGGAAATCCCCAAGCTCCATACGGATCGGTGCCACCTGCTCCACATAATGTTCCGCAAGGGACAGGTCAGAATCCGCATAGACGTGCGCGATGCGGTCCGCTTCCTTCAGACAGGCTTCCGCCCGCTCCCGTTCCCCGCGCATGGCATGCCCCATGGCCGCAATGCAGGCGTACTGGTAGCGCTCATCGTCCGCATCCTCCGTATAGGTTTCCACCAGCGGCCCGGCTTCCCCGATATGGCGCATGGCCTGTTCCACATCCGCGCCGGTGCTCAGAAGCGTTGCCGCCCGGGACAGCAGACAGGCCGCCAGCAGCTTTCTGGCCTCCGGGTGCCGGGAGATGCGTGCACTGGCAATGGCCAGGCTCTCGTGGCGCAGACACTTCCGGAGATTGGCCAGGTCATCCTTATTGTGCAGTATGACCGCCATGGCGCGGTGATACGCCGCCTGGTAGTAGGCACTGGGATGCTTTTTCAGAAACCGCTTCATGTCCGCAAGAATCTTTTCGGCCTCCTCAGGCATGTACAGGCGCGCCCGGTAATAGGCGGCCGTCTCGTACAGCCGGAGAATGCTGTCATGATCCAGTCCCTCCGGATGCTCAAGAAGCTCCAGCATGCCCCGGAGCGTATCCACATCATCCTCCAGCGGCGCGTCCATGAGCAGCCGGTACCGGAGGCGCTGCGCGCTTTCCGTCACAAAATCCGTATGCCTGAGCACCTGCTCAGCCGCGCGCATCACGTATGCGCGCTCCGGATCCCCGGCATTGTACACCCGTCCCCGGTCATGCCGGCTGTTTTCCGGCAGAAGACGCGCGTACATCCGGCGCATCATGCTGTCGGTCCGCGCCTGCAGCGCTTCATCCCAGGGCCAGGCCCGCACATGTTCCTGCATCAGCGGATGCATGGACAGCACCTGCTGTTCCGCGTGCACCCAGCCGCTGTCCCTGAGCCGCTGAATGCCCTCCATGGACCGGACGTCTGCCAGGGACCGGAACAGGTCCGCCCGGATGCCCGGCGCATCAAAGAGCGAGAGCAGCTTCAGGCATGCGCGGTCCTCCTCCGGAAGCCCGCTGGTTTCCATGAGCCGTTCCAGGATATGCATGAGCGTGTCATGCACCGCCTGCTCATCCCGCACATAATCGATGCTGTCCTCCGGGAAATCCGCAAGCCCGATCTCCGCGGTCAGGCGCGCGGCCGTCCCCAGGTCCAGACAGCTCCGGGCGATCTGGCGCGCGATCAGCTCCAGCAGCAGCGTATGCCGCTGCATCCGCTCCGCGATTTCATGGAAACACCGGAAACGCTCCGGACTGTCCAGATCCGCGTGCGCATACCTGGCAAACATGTCCGCCAGGTCCTGCTCCGGCATTTCTCCCAGTTTCATGCCCGGAAACATGCCCTCCGGCAGCTGCCTGCGGGACACCAGGAGCAGGGTCACGCCGGTGTGCCGGAACACGTCCAGCTGCGGCAGATGCTCCGGCGAGAAATCGTCCAGCACCACCAGGATTCTTCCATTGTCCGAAAGATGCGCCAGCACCTGCAGCTTGCGCCTCAGGTATTCCTCCGGCCGCTCCTCCCGGAGCTGGGCCACCGTATGAATGTGCACCGCGAGGTCGTCCAGGAGCAGGTCCTGGATGCTGCCCTGGTCATACAGCCAGAGCACCGCATCCCATTCCCGCTCATGTCCGGCAATGACGTGCCGCACCAGCGTGCTTTTTCCGATGCCGCCCAGGCCCCACAGGCTCACGGTCCCGCCCGTGTGCTTCCAGAGCATCTGCTCCAGCGCGCGGCTTTCCGCGCTTCGGCCGAAAAAGGCGGGACAGGAAGGAATCCGGGAAGACCGCAGCCAGGGCCTGGCCTCATCCGTCAGTATCAGGATCTGTTCAAGCTGCTTCACCGCTTCCCCGGCGTCCCGGTAGCGGTCCGGGGCATAGCCCGCCAGGGTTTTGTGGAAAAACTCCGTGATCTCCCGCTTTGCCCGGTCCTGCATGCATTCCGGCGGATAGGCCATATGCTCAAAATCGAACGCGGCGTCCATTTCCCCGTCAAAGGCGTTGGGCACCGCATGGAACAGGGCGCTGAACAGCACCGCGCCAAGGGAATACAGATCGCTCTGCACCCCGATGTGCTTCACCCGTCCGGCCTGCACCTCCGGCGGCGCATACCCCCGCGTCCAGGACGCCCGGATCCTTCCCGGGTCCTGCAGCCGCCGCGCCTCCAGCAGCCGCTCCTGATCCACCACGGAATCAAAATCGAAGAGCTGCACAAGGTCCGTGCTTCCCTCCAGGGTCAGGATGTTTTCCGGCTTCAGGTCCAGGTACAGGTAACCGGCGGCGTGCATTTTCTCAAGCACCCGGGCGGTGGAGAGCACAAGCGCCGTGCATTCGTGCAGTGTCCTGCCCGGGCGCTCCGCGAACGTGCGCCCGTTCAGGTACACGGACACGATATAGACCGTGCCGTTTGCCCGGTATATGTCCGCCGCATTGGAGATGGCGTTTGTGAGACTGCCCAGGCAGAAGAGCTCGTGGTTCTTCTGATAGGCGCTCACCATCTGTTCCTTTTCTTCCTCAAACGCCGCTGCATACTCCTCCGGCACAATCAGCGCGCCATGTTCCCGCCGCGTCACAGGCAGGGCAACCGGGCAGCATTCCTTGATGTGCACCATCTTGTAGTTCCCGAGATTATCGGTATAGGACGCGTCATACACCATACAGGATCCGCCGCGTCCGATTTCCCGCCGGATGGTGTATTCCGTATACCCCGTCCGTGTGCTCAGCTTCAGCGCAGTGCCCGGGGCGAGCGCTTCTCTCCGGTCCATGCAGATTCCCTCCCAGGCAGATTTCAGTTCCGGCACCCGGGCAGACGCCTGTCCGCCGTCGGATTTCACCAGACCTGCGCGTCAATCTTCGTGGTCCTGGGATGCGTCTTCCGCCACTCCTTGTACGCGTCCACGTCCGCGCCAACAAAGGCCATGGTCACGGCCACCACCAGTCCGTCGTCCACAAGGCCCAGGCCCGGAATCGTGTCCGGGATAATGTCCACCGGGCTCAGGAAATAGACCAGCGCCGTCACAATCCCGATCATGGTGCCCACAGGCGCCGCCGTATATTCACGGGACAGAAACGCCCGGGCCATGGAAACGAGCACCGGGATATTGGCCAGAAAGCTTCCCAGCTTCGGGACCTTCTTCAGCTTCTCCTCCAGCTTGTCCAGGAAACGCTCCAGCTGATCCGGCTCCTCCACCAGCCTTGCCGCGGCCTTCCGGCTTTCCTCATACGCTCTTGCGCCTCTCGCGTCCGGATTCTCCCAGGACTCCGGGCTTTCATTTACGGTACTTTTCATGGTTTCTTCCTCCCTGCAAGCAATGTGCGGGCCTGCATGCGGCCCTCCTGTTTTCCGCAAAAAGCATATCCTACCATGCCGGGAAACTGGATTTACCGGTGCTCTTCCAGCGTGACCGTCAGCAGTTCATTCCAGAAGTAGCGGAACATGAACAGCGGTTCCGCGCTCTTGGCGGCATAGAAGAAAATCCAGTCATAGGGATTGCCCACATACATTTCCGGATACCCCGCGTCCATGAGGTACTGGTTCATGCGGGTCAGGCACCGGTCCGCGTCCCCGCTCTCCGCCGCGTAATTCCCGGCCGCAACAGCCTTTCTGGCCCAGAAGGTATAGAACGCCAGCAGCACAAGCCACTTGCGCACGCGCTCATACGACACATGCTCTCCGCGCAGAATCCGGTCAATCCCCTGCCGGTCCGGGAACGAGTCCTGAGCCTGCGCGTGCAGCCGGTCCAGGATCGGCCGGATGGACCGGTCCGTATCCAGCCGCTGCACTTCCTTCCGGTCCAGCTGAAAAATGGCCAGATACGCTTCCCAAAGCCTGACCCCGTTCTCCCCTGCGCGCAGCACGTACTGCCTGCCTGTGGCCCTGTCGTCCAGAATGGAGGACAGGCTCTGCCGCTCCTGGATCAGGAGGCCGTCCGGGCCTGCCGTGCGCTCCCAGAGCCGGCGGATCGTCTCATATGCGGTCACATTGTCCACCGCAAACTTGTCGATATTCCGGCTCAGGTACTCCACCAGCTCCTCTTCTGAGGCAAGGCCGTTGAGCTCAGCAATAATGGAAGCGGTATAGACTACCTCGCTGCCGGCTCCGCCTTTTCCGGCTTTCGGCACCTGCTCATAGATTTCCTGGGCCCTGGCATATGAAAGGCCGTTCAGCAGACAGAAGTAATAGATGGCCTCCAGCACCTGATGGCAGTTGAAACTGCGCTCCCTGGCGTAATACCGGCGGAAGAATTCATCTGTCTCAGCGCTGTCCAGATGGAAAGCAAAGCAGATCTGGAACACGGTTTCCCGTCTCACCGGCTGGTTCTGGGTGAACCATTCCCGGATTTCCCTGGGCGGAACCATCTGCTCCCGCTCAAATGCGGAGCGGATGAACTGTACCTTTGCGTCTGTGTCTGCCGGATCCCCGGCGTATCCATGCTCTGAGATGAATTCGTCCATTGCAGCGGAAAACGGGCGGAAAAGCTGCGCCACCTGGAGCAGTTCCTCCACAAAATTGTCATCATCCCAGGAGATGGAGTCCAGCGGTTTCTGCAGAACACGCGTATATTCCTGCATGAGGTTGTTTCCCCTCTCATTGTTTTGACCTTCATATTCCGGATTGTATCATGTTTCCCGCCCGTGTTCCATCCCTATTACGCAGCATGACATTCTCTTCACTATGACTGAATCCACAGATAAAGAATGCACCACCGCTTAAGCGGATTCGTTGAAAGCGCACTCAAATCATAGTTCTCGCTATGAATTAACCTTG
>CACYNZ010000157.1 GCA_902775835.1 uncultured Eubacteriales bacterium
AGTGGCAGGTGCACCTTCTGCCAGGTCTTCTGAACCTTCGGGATCGTCAGTGACCGTTTCACCTTCAGCCGGATCCTCTGAGCCCGCCTCGGGATCGTCAGTGGTAACTTCACCTTCAGCAGGATCTTCTGAACCCTCTTCGGGATCGTCAGTGGTAACTTCACCTTCACCCGGGTCCTCTGAACCCTCTTCGGGATCGTCAGTGGTAACTTCACCTTCCCCCGGGTCCTCTGAACCCTCTTCGGAATCGTCAGGGGTAACTTCACCTTCAGCCGGGTCCTCTGAACCCTCTTCGGGATCATCAGGGGTAGTTTCATCCTCAGCCGAGTCTTCTGAACCTGCCTCGGGATCATCAGGGGCAGTTTCATCCTCAGCCGGGTCTTCTGAATCTGCCTCGGAATCATCAGTGGTGGGTTCATCTTCAGCCTGATCCTCTGAACCCACCTCGGGATCATTGGACGCAGTTTCTCCCTCAGTCGGATCTTCCGAACTCTCTTCAGGTTCATCAGATTCAGTCCCGACTTCAGTCTGTTCTTCCGAATCCACAGCAGGAGTGTCAGACGCAGATTCGTTTTCGTTCAGTTCCTCTGCGCCAGTTTCAGGTTCATCAGACACGGTTTCTTCTTCGACCGAATTCTCCAAAGCCACTTCGGTTTCATCGGGCGCAGTTTCGCCTTCAGACGAATCTTCTTCACGGGTTTCGGGCAGTTCTTTCGTATCCGTCTGTTCTCCGCTCTGGTTTTCTTCCTGGTTCTCTTCCTGATTTTCAGGCTGTCCTTCCGAATCCGACAGTTCTTCCTTCTGGCCGCTTTCTCCGGCACCACCGGCAGGCATATCAGTACTTACAGAAGGCTGCGCCGCTTCGTTCACTGCAGATGCTTCATCCACTGTTTCCCCGCCGTCAGCTTCGTTCGATTCCGGATTCTGCTCATCGCGGCCCGCCTCTGGACCGCTTACACCGGCAGTATCCCCTTCGGTATGCACTGCTTCCTCCGAAACAGCAGCTGTGACGTTGTTCTGTTCTCCATCAGCCAATCCCACAGGCATAGATCCGAGCATCATGGAAACCGCGAGCATCCAGGCAAGTACTTTCCTGCCAAACATCGTCCAGGACCCCTTTCACGTTTCTACTGGATTCATCCGTTGACATACACATCCTTCAGGGATGCGCATATGATATTGCTTGTCAAAAAACACTCAGAAATCTTTCAGTTCACCACGGTAAAGGCAGTTTCAACAATTCATATACATACCTGTAATATGCTGAACCCGGGTTCCACGCTCCGGCTTCATCAGCATCTTATCGTATCAGTACCTGCCTTGTGAAACGCCTCATGCGAAACCGTGATCTGAGACATCTGATTCCTCATTCCCGTTCAGAAGACCATTCCCTCATCGATGCACAGCCGAAAATGTCAAACAGTTTTTTCCCGGTTGAACCGCAAAATCTGCAGACATGCACCGAAGGATTCCATCTGAACCCATCTATTCCTAACCCCCATATAAAATTTCATTGAATACTAGTCTAGCACATCCGCATTTGGTTTTCCACGCATCCGAACACATAAAGTTTGTGTACAGGTTGATTTTTGCGCATACATGTTCAAAATTCTCGCCATATGATTGCGCCATTAAACAAAACAGCTGATTTGCACATGTTTTTCAGTCTGCTGTCCCAAAGCACGTGTACACATCCGTGAAAAACAGATCACCTGAGAAGCCAATGATTTCATTGCTTCTCAGGTGATTTCCAGCTGATCATGTAATAAACCCAGATATATCATGCACAGATCCATCCGGAAACAGTGCAGTCATGCATCTTCCCGGAATACCTGCCGCATACCCACAAGTCGGAGACGAAAAATCCCATGCAAAAAGCCCTGCCGAAGCAGGGCAAAGATTCAGAAGCAGGCAATATTGCTGTCCGTACGCGATTCCGTTCCGCCCACAAGAGTTCCGTTGTCCAGACGCACGATCATCTGTCCGCGACCAAATCCCGGAGTTCCCAGGTCCATATACACATCATGTCCGCGGCGCTGCAGCGCTTCCGCGAGATGTGCATCATACCGAGTCTCCACCGCAATGCGATGGTCCCGCATCCACTGCCAGCGCGGCGCATCAAGTGCCTGCTGGGGATCCAGATGGAAGTCCACGTAATTCATGACCACCTGGAGATGGCCCTGGGGCTGCATGTATCCGCCCATGACGCCGAAAGGACCTACCGGTGAACCGTCAGCGTTCAGCAGGAATCCCGGAATGATCGTATGGTATGTCCGCTTGCCGCCCTCCAGGCGGTTGGCGTCTTCAGGATTCAGTGAGAAATCGCTACCGCGGTTCTGGAGGGAAATACCGGTTCCGTCCACGACAATGCCGGACCCAAAGCCCATATAGTTGGACTGGATATAGGAAACCATGTTGCCTTCGCCGTCCGCGCAGCACATGTATACAGTTCCGCTCTTGGGCGGCACAGCATGCGTATACTGTCCGGCTCTCGGTCCGATCTCCCGGGCACGCATGGCGCCGAATTCCGGCAGAAGAAGATCATGATAATCGATCTCCATCTTTTCCGGATCCGTGACATAGTGGAAAGCATCCGCAAAGGCGATCTTGATCGCCTCAAGCTGACGGTGCACAGTCTCCACGCTTTCCTTCCCGGAAAACTCAAAATTCTTCAGAATATTCAGGGCCATGAGCGCCACAATGCCCTGACCGTTTGGCGGAATCTCGCACACCTGATAGTCACGGTAGCCCACGCGGATGGGTTCCACCCATTTCGCTTCATAAGCTGCAAGGTCTTCATAGCGGAGATACCCGCCGAATTTCCGGCTTTCCGCGTCAATCTTCCGTGCGAGCTCACCGGAATAGAAGGCATCCGCATTCGTCTCGCCGATGGCTTCCAGGGTATTGGCATGATCCGGCAGCCGGATCATATCCCCGGCTTCATAGGCACGGCCTTCCGGCGCAAACGTCCTGAACCACGCTTCAAACTCTGGACCCTGCAGGGTTTTGGAATAGCGCTGGAATGCGCGCTGCCACATGAGTGCCAGGTTCGGCGAGCAGGGATAGCCCTCCCGGGCATAGCGCACGGCCGGCGCCAGATCCTCAGAAAGAGAGAGGCGTCCAAACCGGTTACGGATTTCCGCCCAGGCTTTTGGAGCGCCGGACACGGTCACCGGCGTCCAGCCGAACACCGGCATTTTTCCATTCACCGCTTTCCCGTCCGCCAGCACCTTTTCAATGGAAATGCCTTTCGGGGCAGGTCCGCTGGAATTGAGTCCGTACAGCTTCTGATCCTTTGCAGACCAGATGAGGGCAAAGGCATCCGAACCGATGCCGTTCGCCGTGGGCTCCACCACGGTAAGCGCCGCCGCAGCAGCCACAGCGGCATCCATGGCGTTTCCGCCCCGGCGGAGCACTTCAAGACCCGCGGTTGCGGCCTGGGGACTGGACGCATTCACCATGCCGCCCCGGGCATAGATCGGAAAGCGCTGAGAGGGATATCTCTGGGCCAGAGGATCAAAGGTCGTACGCACAGCTTATCTTGCCTCCTGTTATTCGTAAAGATGACAGGCAACCACGTGCCCGGAAGAAACTTCCCGGGGAACGGGCTTTTTCTCCCTGCAGATTTCCATGCAGTTAGCGCAGCGTGTATGGAAAGGGCAGCCTTTCGGTGGATGCATGGCGCTGGGCACATCGCCGTCCAGCACCAGTTCTGTGGAATGTTCCCCCACCCGGAGTCTGGGCACCACGGCCAGAAGAGAGCGGGTATAGGGATGCAGCGGTTCATGGAACAGATCACTGCTGTCCGCCACTTCGCAGACATTGCCCAGATACATGACCACGATCCTGTCGCAGAAATGCCGGACCACGCCCAGATCATGCGTGATAAAGAAATAGGTCAGGTTCTTTCCAGCACTCAGTTCGTTCAGCAGCTGCAGGATCTGCGCCTGCACCGACACATCCAGGGCGGATACGCATTCGTCCAGCACCACAAACTTGGGGTTCAGTGCAATGGCGCGGGCAATGCCCACTCTCTGCTTCTGGCCACCGGACAGGGTATGCGGATAGACATAGTAATGCTCCCGCTTGAGCCCGACTTCCTCCAGAAGCTTCATGACCCGCTCCTTGCGTACATCCGCCGAGAGATCCGAGTTGATCACGAACACTTCCTCAATGGACTTCCCGACAGTCTGGCGCGGGTCAAGACTGGCGGCAGGATCCTGGAAGATCATCTGCATGTCCCGGCGCAGCAGGCGCATTTCATTCCGGGTCATTTTCCCAAGATTGATCCCGGTCTCATAGTTCCCGTCCAGCTTTTTCTGATATTCCGGGTCCAGCGTCTGCTCCGTGATCGGGAGAATATCCTTGCCGTGATAGTCATCCCATGCCTTCTGCCGGTACTGTCTGGCAGCCTCGATATGCTCATCCGCTTCCCGGCGGGCCTGCTCAATCTTCTTTTCCAGCGCGGGATCCTTCCGGCCATTGAGCCGGATCTGTTCATAGTCGCGCTCCAGCGCGCGCAGGACCTTGGTCGGGGCATTCGCCTTTTCCGTTTCCCCCGCGGAAAGCCGGAACAGCTCCTTGATCTTCGGAAGATCCTTGCAAAGAATCAGGGAGCCCACCGTTCTCGAGCCCTCCCGCAGATGCCGGGACGCATCCTTGCGCAGTTCAAGGGAGCGGAACTCCAGTGAACTGATTCGTTTTGAAAGCCGGATTTCCTTCTTGACCTCACGGTTGGTAGTGCCAAGTGCGGAAAGCGCAGACTTCTCCCTGCGGATCGCCTCCGCCTTTTTTGTCCAGTTCCAAGGATTTCTGGTAGAAACGGGGGGCCTTCGTCTGATACTCCATGAGCATGGAAATCTCATGCGCCAGGTATTTGGGACTGATTTCCTCAAGGGTCCGTCCAAAGTAGCTTGTTAAAGCAAGAAGCCTGTATATCTTACCGTGCTTAAGTTTTCTCCGCAACATCATGTGTGTATTTTGCAGTATTTTTTATTATTAAACAAATATAACGAATACTAATGCATATTTATATTCATTATCCGTCATTCTGCGCGTATTCCCAGCCCACCGCACTCCCTTGCCCTGTTCCCGCAAGCGTTTTTCCTGTATACTGATGCATATCTGAGTGAGACACTTTTCCCGGTCTGACCGTACAGAGAGGAGCTTACCCCATGGAATCAGGCACACTGGATAAACGTTCCTTTATTCTTGGCATGATCACCGCCTTTTCGGAATGCGTGGCCGGCGGCTGCAAGCGCCTGGCCCTTTCTCCGCCTCTGAGCGCACAGGACTATGCCATGGTTTCCGCCGAAGCCGAAGACATTATCGAAAAGCATGGTCTGTGCCACTATCACGAGCGCAATCTCGACCGTCCTGAACCGCAGCGCTGGGAATGGATCCTGATTGCCGGCAGGCAGGAGACCCTGGACGAATACCTGCGCCTCCGCGAACAGGGCTTCAGCCCCATGGACTCGCTGAAACCGTTTCACGAACTGCTCAGTTACAACCCGAAGGAAAGCATTCATACCGGCTATGACGCCTATCGGACCTTCTTTCCCGGTCTTGACTGATATGACCGTACAAGCTTCCACGGAGAAACAGATTCCATCTTCACGGTATGAAGACAGCCGTCGCATCCCCCGAGATGTGCCGGCTGTTTTCATTCGGACATCACTTTCTTCAGCTGCCCGCCTCTGTACAAAAAAACGGGGGAACCCGCGTAACCGGATTCCCCCGTCTCACCATGTACAAAGTCTCTCAGTTTCCCTGTAGCACCGGGAAAAAGCGCTTCCGCCTTATGCCCAGGTGCCGTTGCGGAAAACAGCTTCCACCGATCCATCCGCCCGGATGCCGTCAATGGAAAGATCATCCGCACCCACCATGAAATCCACATGAATGATGGAATCGTTGATGCCCTGTTCCTGTGCCTGCTCCACCGTCAGGTTGTCCCCGTCCGGCAGGACTTCCTTGAAGCCCATGCCCAGCGCGCAGTGGCAGCACGCGTTTTCATCAAACAGCGTTTCATAGAACAGGAACCCGCACTGATTCACCGGGCTCTCCTTGGGCACAAGCGCCACCTCACCGAGCATGGCTGCCCCTTCATCCATATGGATCATCCGCTCCAGCAGTTCCTGCCCCTTTGCTGCCTGGCAGGACACAGCCCTGCCGTTTTCAAAGGTGATGGAAAAATCCTCGATCAGCTGGCTGTTCCAGGACAGCGGCTTGACCGCCACCAGCGTGCCCTCGCATTTCCCGGCGATGGGCGAAGTGAAGATTTCTTCTGTGGGCATGTTGGGAATATAGAATACGCTGTTCTGGTTATTGACAGCGCCTGCGCCTTCCCAGCGCGCACCGGGAATCAGGTCCACCGTGAAATCCGTTCCGTTGCTGCTGCTATAGTGCAGTCTTGAGAAATTCTGTGCGTTGAGCCATGCCGCTTTCTTTTCAATGAAGTCCGTATGCTCCTTCCATTCGGCAACGGGATCATTGTCCTCCCGGACGCGCACGGTCTTCAGAATGGCCTCCCACAGTCTGTCCACCGCATCTTCCGCGTCGGGGAAACATTTCCTGGCCCATTTCTCCGACGGATGCGCCGCAATCACCCACTGATGCTTTCCGTCAATGGCATTGCGATAAGGCTTGAGCACCTTTGACCGGCTCTGCATGACTTCAGACAGCTTGTGAGGATCCACGCCGTTCATGGCATCCGGATCATCCGATGCGATATAGATGCGACAGGGCAGGTCCTCCACCATCTGCTTCATCTTCGCTTCTTCCCAGGGAAGCACTCTGGAAAGTGTCTCCTGCGCGGCATACAGATAGTTCAGCCGGCTCTGCGCGTCGCTTGTCCAGTCCACGTTCACCTTTTTGGCGCCCGCCTTATAGCACTCCTCAATCATCAGTGCGGCAAACTCATGCTGTTCCACCGAAATAGTGAGCTGGACCACCTGGTCCTTCTGCACGTTGGCTCCGGTCCGCACGATCAGCTCCGCATACTTCTGCAGCATTTCCCGGGATATGCCCATGATTCATTCCTCCTCTGTCTCTTCAGTATTCTTCATTCTGGTCTCCCTGCCCGAGCATACCATAAAACAGCATGGTATTATAGGTAGCCTGGGCTTCCTGACTGGCCTTTTTCTCACGCCATTTTTCCATCTCATCGCAGATGGCCACCAGTTCATCCGCAATCATTTCCATGCTGGACGGCCGCACCTGGAGCAGATACCGCTGCATCCGGTCCATGCCCCGCGGGCTCTTCAGCTGCTGAGCCAGCAGATCGCCCAGCTCTCTGGGAAATCCAATGCATTCCACCGCATCCGCAAGCCGGTCGCGGGCCTGGACCCAGATTCTCTGCGCTTCCGTCATGGCAGCTCCTTTCCGTTATGGGATGCCTGCGCGCCTGTCTCCTTCCCTTCCTCCGGGAAAAGCGTCTGCTCCACAAGCTTCCATGCCGGAGCAAACCAGGCGGAAAACGCTTCCGGTTCCCGCAGCATCCATGCTCTGAGCTCTCCGGTTTCCACCCACTTCATGGCCTCCACCTCATCAGGCCGGAACCGGTCCGTGGGAATTAGAGCCGGATCCTTGCGGCAGACAAACACATGGTCCAGCTCATGCTCGCTCAGTTCCTCATAGTCTGCCCTGTAAACAAAGTGCCCGCATGCCGTCACTTCATCCTCCGGCAGCAGCTGTATGCCCAGCTCGTATGCCGTGCGTTTCCGTACCGCTTCCTCCAGGGTTTCCCCGAACCGCGGATGCGAGCAGCACGCGTTGCTCCAGAGTCCGCCGGAATGATACTTGTCGGGGTTGCGCTTTTGGATCAGCATCTCTCCGTCTCTGACGATAAAGACAGAAAAAGCCCTGTGCAGAAGCCCCCTTCGATGGACCGCCTCTTTGGTCTCATAACCGGTTATTTTGTCATCCAGATCTACTAAAGCTATTAAACTGTTCATAGTTTTCCTTTTCTGTGTTTTCATTCCCAAACGCCACAGTAATAATACCACAACGCCCCGCAGATTGGCACAATCGATACATTCATGCTATAATTCTCTAGCGACAAAGTTAAGGAGGGACCACCTCAATGAAAATCACCGAATTGCTTGAAGGCAAGCGAATCCTCCTCTGGGGCTACGGCCTTGAGGGCAAATCAACTGAAAAGTTCATAAATAAATACTGCAATGTGAAAGAGCTCACAGTATTCCAGGGAAAGCGCGAAGAGATCGACGAGGACGCCTATGACTACATTATCAAGAGTCCCGGCATCGTCGCCTGGAATCTGAGCGACAAATACACATCCATGACGGACCTCTTCCTGACCCAGTTTTCCGGGCAGGTCATAGGAGTGACCGGCACCAAAGGCAAGAGCACCACGTCCTCTCTGCTCTACAGTGTCCTGCGCGAATGCACAGACCGGCCGGCCCTTCTCGTGGGCAACATCGGCCTTCCCGCTCTCGACTACTACGGCGAGATCACAGACGATACGATCATCGTCTTCGAGATGTCCTGCCACCAGCTCGCCCATGCCAAAATATCGCCCCA
>CACYNZ010000158.1 GCA_902775835.1 uncultured Eubacteriales bacterium
TGTCCGTGTCTCAATTCTCGTAGACGGTGACTCCACAATTGATGCTGGATACTCCGCTCAGGGTATTGCGACTAACGCCAGCGCCAAGGCATACCGTCTGTATGTGGATCAGCTGCTCAGGAGCGGCCGGATCCAGAGCGCGGACCGGGCAAGCGTGCGGAACTTCTTTGCGGGACGCACACGGCAGATGGAAGAAGTCATAGATCATGCGGCACAGGTGCTGTCCAGCATGACCCAGTATCTGGCGGTTGTGCTTCCTCCGGGAGGCAGTGAGGTCCGGATCCGGAACATTCAGCTGGTGCCGGTGACGGATGAAAGCGCACTGGTCGTGGTGGTCACGGATTCCGGCATGGTCCGGGATACGGTGATCCGCTGCTCCAGACAACTGGACGCCGACAGTCTCTATTCCATATCCCGGATGCTGACTGATCAGCTTGGAGGGCATACCTTTCAGGAAGCCGGCGCCATTCTTCCCGGTATGGCGGCGCGGATGGAAGAAAACGCGGAACTGCTTTCCTCCCTGGGCCGCTACATCAGCGAGCGGGGCGGCAGAGAGCATACGCGCATGGCAGTGGGCGGAACGAGCAACATGCTGACCTATCCGGAATACAATGACATGGAAAAGGTCAAGGCGCTTCTGAATCTGGTGGAAACCAGGGACAGACTGGCCTCCATCATCTCCCAGAAGGGCAGCGTGTCGGTGACAGTCCGGATCGGACCGGAAACGGGCGTTCCGGAAATGGAGGACTGCTCCATTGTCACAGCCACGTATTCCACGCATTCAGGGCAGCAGGGAACCATCGGAGTCATCGGCCCGATAAGGATGCACTACTCAAGAGTGCTGTCCGTGCTGGGCACCATGGGCGAACAGCTTTCCGAACTGTTTGGTGCGGGAACGGATGAGCCGTCAGACAATAAACAGAAAGGCAGCGATGACATTTCATGAGCAAGAAGAACAGGCCGGACCAGGACATGGAAGAGAAGGAAGTTCTGGAAGAGACCCCGGCAGAAGCGGAGCAGACAGCCGCAGAGGAAACCCCGGCCGCAGCTCCGGACCTGAGCGGGGAGCTGGAGAAGGCCAAAGCCCAGGCAGATGAATATCTGAACCTGGCCCAGCGCGTCCAGGCGGACTTTGACAATTTCCGACGCAGGAATGCCTCCACACGGGCGGATGCCTACGCAGACGGCCAGAGAAATGTGGCGGGCTCCATGCTGGCCGTGCTGGACAACCTGGAACGCGCCTTGGACGCTGCCGGTGAGGACAGTCCCCTGAAGAGCGGTGTGGATCTGACACTTCGCCAGATGCGCGAGATTTACGAAAAGCTTGGCGTCCATCCCATTGACCGGCTGGGCGAGAAGTTTGACCCCAATCTGGAAAATGCAGTGCTGCAGGGCAGCGCGGAAGAGGGCGAGCCCGGAACCGTATGCCAGGTGCTTCAGAAGGGGTATGAAATGAACGGAACAGTACTCCGTCATGCCATGGTCAAGGTTGTGGCTGAGTAGTGTTTTGCATGATAGAGCAGGAATCAGACGAAAGATATCAGACAGATTTTTGGAGGAATGAATTATGAGCAAGATTATCGGTATTGACCTTGGTACTACAAACAGCTGCGTGGCCGTTATGGAAGGCGGCCAGCCCGTGGTGATTGCCAATGCGGAAGGCAGCCGCACGACCCCTTCCGTGGTGGGCTTCACCAAGGACGGTGAGCGTCTGGTGGGCCAGGTGGCAAAGCGTCAGGCTGTTACCAACCCCGATCGTACCATTATTTCCATCAAGCGTGAGATGGGTACTTCCTACAAGGTGAACATCGACGGCAAGGCCTATACGCCTCAGGACATCAGCGCCATCATCCTCACCAAGATGAAGGAGACCGCTGAATCCTATCTGGGCGAAAAGGTGACCCAGGCGGTCATCACTGTGCCTGCCTACTTCAATGACTCCCAGCGTCAGGCCACCAAGGACGCCGGCCGTATCGCCGGTCTGGATGTCCTGCGTATCATCAACGAGCCCACGGCTGCTTCCCTGGCCTATGGTCTGGACAAGGAAGGCAACCAGAAGATTCTGGTGTACGACCTGGGCGGCGGTACCTTCGATGTGTCCATCCTGGACATCGGCGACGGCGTGTTCGAAGTACTTTCCACCAACGGCAACACCCGTCTGGGCGGCGATGACTTCGACCAGAGAATCATTGACTGGATTGCCGACTCCTTCAAGAAGGAAAACGGCATTGACCTGCGTCAGGACCGTTCTGCCGTGCAGCGTCTGAAGGAGACTGCCGAGAAGGCCAAGATTGAACTGAGCGGCACCACCACCGCATCCATCAACCTGCCTTTCATCACGGCTGATGCCACCGGCCCCAAGCATATCGACATGACCCTGACCCGCGCAAAGTTCGAAGACCTGACCCGTGACCTGGTGGAAGCCACCATCGAGCCCATGAAGAAGGCTCTCTCCGATGCCGGCCTGACCTTCAATCAGCTGGACAAGGTGATTCTGGTGGGCGGTTCCACCCGTATTCCTGCGGTTCAGGAGACTGTAAAGCGGATCACCGGCAAAGAGCCCTTCAAGGGCGTCAACCCCGATGAGTGCGTGGCTGTCGGCGCTGCCATCCAGGGCGGCGTGCTGGGCGGCGAAGTGAAGGACGTTCTGCTTCTGGACGTAACGCCCCTGTCTCTGGGTCTTGAGACCGAAGGTCACATCTTTACCCGCCTGATCGACCGCAACACCACCATCCCCTGCGAGAAGAGCCAGGTGTTCTCCACCGCAGCCGACGGTCAGACCACTGTGGAAATCAACGTTCTGCAGGGCGAGCGCCAGATGGCTTATGACAACAAGTCTCTCGGCCGCTTCCAGCTGACCAATATTGCTCCCGCTCCCCGCGGCGTGCCGCAGATTGAGGTTACCTTCTCCATTGACCGCAACGGCATCGTGCATGTTTCCGCCAAGGACAAGGCAACCGGCAATGCCCAGGACATCACCATCACGGCTTCCACCAACCTGACCGAGGAGGAAATCAACCAGAGAGTTAAGGAAGCCGAGCAGTATGCTGAGGAAGACAAGAAGCGCCGTGAGGAAGTGGAAACGCTGAATCAGGCTGATTCCCTGATCTATGAGACCGAGAAGCAGCTGCGCGACAACGGCGACAAGCTCTCCGATGAAGACAAGAACACCATCCAGAGCGAAGTGGATGCGTTCAAGAAGACCCGCGAAGGCGGAAATGCCGCTGAGATCAAGAACGCCATGGAAGGCTTCACCCAGAAGGTGTATGCCATCTTTGGAAAGCTGTATCAGCAGCAGGGCACTCCGGACATGGGCCAGAATCCCGGTGCGGGTAGCATGAACGATGACGGAACGATCAACACGGACGGCGACGTACAGTAAGTCATCAGGGGTCCGGGAACGCGGTAAGCGTTCCCGGCCTTTGTTGGGAAATCCCCTGATAAGAGGTGACAGAATTGGCAAACAAGCGTGATTACTATGAGGTCCTTGGCGTACAGAAAGGGGCCACGGAGGAAGAGATCAAGAAGGCGTTCCGGCGCAAGGCCAAGGAGTGCCATCCCGATCTTCATCCCGGCGACAAAGAGGCCGAAGAACGCTTCAAGGAACTCAATGAAGCCAATGAAGTGCTTTCAGATCCTGACAAGCGCGCCCGGTATGATCAGTTCGGTTTCAATGATCCCATGGCCGGCGGCAACCCGTTCGGCGGAGCCGGCGGAGCAGGCGGATTCGACTTCGGCATGGGCGATATTTTCGACCAGATTTTCGGCGGCGGCATGGGCGGACGGCGCTCCAACGGGCCGACCCAGGGCAATGACCTGCGTCAGAGCCTGAAGATCACCTTTGAGGAAGCGGCGGACGGCTGCCAGAAGACCTTCGAATTCTGGCGCAATGAAAACTGTGATACCTGCCATGGAAGCGGAGCGAAGCCGGGCACCAAGCCGGGCACCTGCCCCACCTGCAACGGCCAGGGCCAGATCCGTTCCAGTGGCGGCTGGATGACCACCGTGCGCACCTGCCCCACCTGCGGCGGCGCCGGAAAGGTGATTACCGACAAGTGCCCAGCCTGCGGCGGCAGCGGCCGGCTGCGTAAAAGGCGCACCGCGAATATCCGGGTGCCTGCGGGCATTGATGACGGCCAGACCATTGTCATGAACAATCAGGGCGAGCCCGGGCGCAACGGCGGGCCCAACGGCGATCTGTACGTGACCATCAGCGTGCGGCCGCACAAGCTGTTCAGGCGAGACGGCTATAATCTCTATCTGGATTTCCCCATTTCCTTCACCCAGGCGGCTCTTGGCGCCGAGGTGGATGTGCCCACGCTTCACGGATCGGTGAAATACCGGATTCCGGAAGGCACCCAGCCGGATGCCGAATTCCGGATCAAGGGCGAGGGCATCAAGCAGCTGCGCGGCACCGGCAAGGGTGATCTCCTGTTCCGTGTGCGCGTGGAAGTGCCCCGGAAGCTGACGGAGAAGCAGCGGGAACTGCTGGAGCAGTTTGACGCGACGGTGAGCGGCCGTCAATATGAGGCCAAGAAGACATTCGTGGACAAGCTCAAGGATGTCTTCACGGAAAAATGACGGGGCGGCAAGCACAGAAATTTTACGGCGGACCTGCAGGAATGCGGCAGGTCCGCCTTTTTGGGTTTCCATGATGTTCTGCAGGGCGCTTTCCGGGGTGCGGTATCTCTTGTCATCGGGGAATGAGACGGCTATAATTTATTCTGGTATTGTTTGCGAAGGGGGAATGACATGTTCGCGCAGGTGATTGTGGACATTGTGCATGAAGCCGTGGACCGCACATTTACCTACAGGATACCGGATGACATGACGCTGACCGCCGGACAGCGGGTGCGCGTGCCGTTCCGGTATGGGGAAGTGGACGGGATTGTCCTGGCCCTGACAGAAACATGCGACCTGCAGCCGGAAAAAATCCGGAATGTCATCCGCCCCCTGGAACAGTATTCGGCCATTCTGCCGCATATGCTGGACCTGAGCCGGGAGATGGCGGATACCAGCCACTGCCCTCTGGCAGAGACCCTCCGCCTCATGATCCCGCCTCAGATGCGGCGGGACCAGGTGAAGCCACGCAAGGTGGTCCAGGCCGCGCTGGCCATTGCCACGGACGGTGTGGCGGAAGCGAGGGAAAAGCAGGGCAGGAGCAGCCGCAGGAAAATGATCCTGTCGCTTCTGTCGGACGGAAAGACCCACAGCGCCACGGAGATCGGGGAGATCATTCATCAGCCGCTTCCCGATCTGCGGCATCTGCAGGGGCAGGGCTTGATCCGCATGTGGGAAGAGGAAGTGTACCGTCTGCCCGGTGCCGGGGGCCCGTCGGAGATCGCTCCGGATCCCGTGCTCACGGACGAGCAGACGGAAGTGCTGGAGACCGTGCTTCCCTATCTTCAGAAGGGGACAGGAAGCTTCCTTCTGCACGGCGTGACCGGATCGGGAAAGACGGAGGTGTTTATCCGTCTGGTGCGGAGAACGCTGGAGATGGGCAGAAGCGCCATGATTCTGGTGCCGGAAATTGCGCTGACACCGCAGATGGTGGACTGGTTCCGCAGGCGGTTCGGCACCGGCGCGGCTGTACTGCATTCAAGACTTTCAGACGGGGAGCGCTTTGACGAGTGGAGAAGAATCCGCTATGGTCAGGCAAGGGTGGTCATCGGGGCGCGGTCAGCCGTGTTCGCGCCGGCGGAGCATCTCGGACTGATTATCGTGGACGAGGAGCATGAAAACTCCTACATCAGCGACCGGCATCCGCGCTATGACGCCAGGGATGTGGCCAGATCCCGCGCGGAGCGGGAGCATGCCACACTGCTTCTGGCCAGCGCGACGCCCAGCATTACCTCGTTTTACCGGGCAAAGCAGGGTGATTACATCATGCTGGAAATGCCGCATCGGGTGGGAAACCGGCCGCTTCCGGAAGTGGAAGTGGTGGATATGCGGCGGGAACTGGAACTCGGAAACCGCTCTGTGTTTTCCCAGAGCCTGAAGCGAAAGCTCCTGAACTGCGTTTCCCAGGGACAGCAGGCCATGCTGCTTCTGAACAGGCGCGGCTACCATTCCTTTGTGACCTGCCGGTCCTGCGGGAAAACCATCAAGTGCGACAAGTGCGATGTGGCCATGACGCTGCATCTCGTGCGCGGTGACGGACAGCTGCACTGCCATTACTGCGGTGCGACCCGGCCGAATCCCACCCGGTGTCCGGAATGCGACAGTCCGAAAATCCGGTATTTCGGCACGGGCACCCAGATGGTGGAGGAAGAGCTGAAGCGCCTGCTTCCGGGCGTACCGGTGGGCCGCATGGATGTGGACACCACCTCCGGAAAGGACGGACATGCCAGGGTGCTGGATGCCTTCCGCAGGGGGGATACCCGGGTGCTGGTGGGCACGCAGATGATCGCCAAGGGACTGGATTTCCCGGAAGTCACCCTGGTGGGCGTGGTGGCAGCGGATATTACGCTGAACCTTCCGGATTACCGGTCCCAGGAACGCACCTTTCAGCTGCTCACGCAGGTGGCGGGCCGCGCCGGACGCGGGCAGAAGGCGGGCCAGGTGGTCATTCAGACCTACAGTCCGGAGCATGAGGTGATCGTTCAGGCAGCCGCCCAGGATTACCGGGCATTTTTCACCCGGGAGATTCAGCGAAGGCAGGTGGCCATGTATCCGCCTTTTTCCGTCATGGCACGGCTGCTGGTGGAATCGGAACAGGCACTGGCGGCGGAGGCCCGGGCGGCGGAACTGTACCGGCGGGTGGAGAACATGCTGGCGGAGCATCCGGACTGGGAAGCTGTGCGTCTGCTTCTGAGTCTTGAACAGCCGCCGCTGACCATGCTCCGGGGCAGGAACCGGTGGCAGGTACTGATGAAGCTCCGCGTGGGCGAACATACGGAAGCATTCTGCGCGGCCCTCTCTGAACTTGCCAGAGAGCCTGCCGAGCATGTGGAAACCTTTTTTGAATACAATCCCGTGAGCACCATTTAGAAAGAAGAGGACAGACAATGGCACTGAGAAAGATCGTAACCCTGGGTGATGAGGCACTTCGCAAGGAATGCAAGAAGGTGGACAAGTTCAATCTGCGGCTGCACCTGCTGCTCAAGGACATGCTGGATACCATGTATGAAGCCAATGGCGTGGGCCTTGCTGCGCCGCAGGTGAGCATTCTCCGCCGTGTTGTGGTGATTGACGTGGGCGAAGGCCCGGTGGAGCTGGTGAACCCGGAAATCATCTGGACCAGTGACGAAATCCAGACCGGAACGGAAGGCTGCCTGAGCCTGCCCGGCCGGGTGGGCATTGTGTCCCGCCCGGAGAAAGTGCGGGTGCGCGCACAGGACCGGCACGGCAACTGGTTTGAGATTGAAGGCGAAGACCTGATGGCCAGGGCGCTCTGCCATGAGCTGGACCATCTGGACGGCAGGCTGTATATTGACACCATGGAACGTGAACTGGTGGGCGAGGAGCTGGAACAGTACCGGCAGGGAAGCCTGGATGAGGAGTCGGAGGAAGAAGCAGAGTGAGAATTGTACTGATGGGCACCCCGAACTTTGCCGTGCCTTCCCTGGAAGCCCTGATTCAGGGCGGATATGAGGTGGCCGGCGTGTTTACCCAGCCGGACCGTCCCAGCGGCCGCGGCAACAGGATCCAGATGTCCCCGGTCAAGGAAGCGGCGCTGAAGCACGGCATTCCGGTGTTTCAGCCGGTGAAGATCCGGCGGGACGGCGTGGAAGACCTGCGGAACCTGAACCCGGACCTGTGCGTGACGGCAGCCTTCGGCCAGATCCTGAGCCAGGAGATTCTAGACATTCCGAAGCTCGGGACCATCAACGTGCATGCCTCCCTGCTCCCCAGACACCGCGGAAGCGCGCCCATCAACTGGGCAATCATGAACGGGGACGCGGAGATCGGGGTCACCACCATGATGACCAGCGCGGGTATTGATGACGGGGATATGCTTCTTCGCAGGGCGATGCCGCGGGATCCCGGGAAAACCTGCGGGGAATATACCGACATACTGAGCGTGGAGGGAGCACAGCTTCTGATGGAAACCATCCGTCAGCTGGAAGACGGTTCCCTGGTGCGCATTCCGCAGAATGAGGCGGAAATGACCTATGACCCCATGCTGAAGAAGGAGATGGGGGTACTGGATCTGAGTAAGGCCGGTGAGGAAGTGGCCAACCGGATCATGGGACTGAATCCCTGGCCCTGCGCTTCCATTGCATGGAAAGGGGAACCCCTGAAGCTTCTGCGCGCACGGGCGGCAGAAGGTCAGGGACAGCCGGGAGAGGTGCTGAAGGCATCTCACCGGGATGGACTGTTGATCGCGTGCGGACAGGGAGCAGTGGAGATTCTTGAGCTCCAGTCCCCGGGCAAGCGTGCCATGACTGCCGCCGACTGGCTGGCCGGGCACAGGATTGAAGTGGGAGAGGTATTGGCATAAATGAGTGAAAACAGGGACAGAAAACCGGGCAACGGACCGAAAAACGGAAAAAGTGGCGGCGAATTTGAAAGAAAACCGAGAAACGGCGCAG
>CACYNZ010000159.1 GCA_902775835.1 uncultured Eubacteriales bacterium
CTCTGTGGAAGGGGCTTTCGGAAGAGGACATCATCGCGCCGGCACGCCGGGAGAACCCGGACTGCCAGGTGGTGATCAAGTATCCCAACTGGGCCGAGAGCTATCAGGAAACCGGCTACAATCCCAGAGACCAGCGCGAGATCATTGACGGGCTCTACACCGGCACGGAAACCCGGGACCTCGTGACCACGGACCAGCACCTGCCCCGGTACCTGAGCTTCTCGCTCATGACCTATTTTGAGAACATGTGGCCCGGACACAACGGCGGCGGATGGTTCGACAACTTTGACACCCACATCACGGAACACTACCTGGAGCAGGCCTATCTCACCGCGTTCTCGAAGCCGAAGGAACTCATGATGTTCTGCTTCCAGTCCCTGTACAATCATATGTATATACCCGCGCTCGGGTTCCAGCTGGACCGCCTGGACGCGGTACTGGACCACGCGGGCTCGCCTGTGGGCATCTGCACCTATCTCCCGGACAACTGCGAGGGCGAGGACCATGTGCAGGACTTCCTGGGCATGAACGGCCTGCCCGTGGTGCTGACTCCCTATTTCCCCGAAAACGCTCCGCAGATTCTTCTGACCCGCTCCTCCGCCTGCGATCCCGAAATCGTGGACAGGCTGGAAGCCTTTGTGCGCGGGGGCGGCACCGCTCTGGTCACCACCGGCTTCCTGGACGCGGTCAGTGACCGCGGCATCAGCCGCATGACCTCTCTGCGCCTGAACGGACGGCATGTCCAGGCCAGCCGCTTCCGCGTGGAGGAGGATGACCGTGACGGCTGGCCGGCCTGCACGTTCCCGGAGAGCGCGCAGCCCGTGACGCTGCCTGTGCCCGAGTTCCGCAACAATGCCACCTGGGCCGTCATCAAGGCGGTGCACGGCGAGGAAAGCTTCGGACTGTTCCTGCGCGACCGCTACGGCAAGGGCGTCATGTACACGCTGGCCGTGCCGGATGCAAGACCGGATATGTACAATCTGCCCTCTGGCGTGCTGAGCCGCATGCGCCAGGCACTGGCCGTAAACGGCATATGGATGGAAGGGCCTTCCCGCATCAGCCTGTTCGTGTATGACAATGACACGTTCATTGTGTATCCCTACGTCATGGACGGGGTGCAGCGCACCTGTATCCGTCTGCACGTTTCCGGCGCAAAAGCCCTGGAGATCCCGGTCGGAAACAGGACACTGGAACCGCTGTATACGCAGCATGGGGAAGCCATATTCGAAGTGCCCGCCATGCCAGGTGACTATATGCTCTACAGAATTATCCGCTGAGGAAAAACATCTGCGGCAGATGCACGCTCCATCTGCCGCATTCTTTTTGAGTCTATGAAAAAAACCAGAGCCACGAAAAGCTCTGGTTTTTTTCAACTGTTTCAGTTGTCCAGCATGGAAGCTGCTTCCTGAAGAAGTTCAATCACGGGCAGATGCTGCGGGCAGACGCCTTCGCACTGGCCGCACTGGATGCATTCACTGGCTCTGCCGGACTTACCGTCTGCCACCATTCTGTTGTAAGCGTTCCTCGGGCGGTCCGTATTCTTGGGGAAGCGCCGGATCGCGTTCACCTGCCTGAACACATCCGGGATCGCGATCTTCATGGGGCAGCCGTCCACGCAGTAGCGGCAGCTGGTGCAGCCGATCTGCGGAACCTCCAGAATCCGGTTGCGGACTTCCTCCACTAGGGCCTTTTCCTCAGCGGAAAGCGGCTCAAAGTTCCTGAACGTCCCGATATTGTCCTGCATCTGTTCTTCCGTGCTCATGCCGGAGAGAATGGTCATGACCCCGGGCAGTGTGCCCACATAGCGCAGAGCCCAGGACGCGATGGATGCCTGGGGACGCACGGCGCGGAATTTGGCTTCCAGATCGTCCTGGATTGCCGCCAGGGTGCCGCCCTTCACGGGTTCCATGATGACCATGGGGATATTCCGCTCGCTGAGAATGGAATACAGTTCTCCGGAGCAGACCGTGGGGCTGTTCCAGTCAAGATAGTTCAGCTGGATCTGCACAAACTCCACTTCCGGATGCGCGTCCAGGAGCTGGCGCAGATAGGCCGGGCTGCCGTGGAAGGAGAAACCGAAGTGCCGGATCAGGCCCTTGGCCTTCTGTTCAAGCGCCCATTTCCAGCAGTCCATGCTGTCATAGATCCTGCCGTTCCCGTCCTCCACGGAATGCAGCAGATAAAAATCGAAATAGCCTGCACCGGTGCGGGTGAGCTGTTCCTCAAAGATTCTGTCGCGGTCTTCCGGTTTCTTCAGTTCCCAGGCGGGGAGCTTGGTCGCCACATAGAAGCTGTCGCGGGGATAGCGCTTTACCACTGCCTCCCGGACCATGACTTCCGACTGTCCGCCGTGATACACATAGGCGGTATCGAAATAGTTCATTCCGGCTGCCATATAGGCATCCGCCATTTCACATACCCGTTCCAGGTCCGGCTTTCCGTCCTTCACCGGAAGACGCATCAGACCAAACCCGAGCTTGGGCATTTTCTTCAAATCCACTGCCATACGCAACGCTCCCTTCATGCCGTCAGTTCACGGACTGCTTTCAGTGTACTGAAAACCCGCCCTGCCGACTATTGATTTTCTATTTATCATTCAGTCCGGCATCATAAGATATCTGTACTTTTCAGTACCGGTTATGCACTTTCTCCGCAAAGCACAGCATATTCCGGACGTCAAGCACTGTGCCGTCATCCAGTACCGCGCGTCCGCGCATGCGCCCGAACACCTGATGCTGATCCGAGACAATCGCCTTGAAGTCAATCTTCGCCGCCCGGTCCAGCACCGGCTCAAAGTCCATCTCAAACCGTCCGTCCGAGGAGGTAAATGTCCAGGGCTTCATGTAGCTGTCTTCCGGGATATGGAAGGTTATATCATCCAGCTTGTGCACCCGGCCGTCATAGAACAGCACGTTCTCCGTCGCGGCCTTCGTGTTTCCGAAGCCGTACCCGATATTGAACCCGAAATGGTGCCCGTCCATGTCCATGTTGCCACTGCCCCAGTACCAGGTATTGTCATAGGTCCATACGCCGCGGCCCCAGTCCAGGGTCCCGAAGTCCGTTTCCGGGTGGAAAACGTATTCCTCTCCGTCATAGCGCACGCTTCCCTGCGCGCGCATGCCGTTGATCTTCTGGTTATAGTAGAAGGCATGCTTCCGGTCCCAGGGCGTGGCAATGACCATAGATTCCATGTCCGGCTGCGCAAGCAGGATATCCGCCTCCAGCGTCCTGCCTTTTTCGAAGTTGTCAAACCGGCACGTCAGATGCCGCGCGCCCTTCAGTACTTCAAAGCGCATATGCAGCCGCGCGTCCCGGTACTCGCTGACGCCTTCCGCGGAGGATTCCGGCATGCGGAGCCTGCCCATGGGAAATGCCGTCAGCACCGTTTCCGTGTGCTCCCACGGCTGTTTTCCGAACTTCAGGAGCGAGCAGGACTGGAGTCCCACATACCCGTCATCCGAGAGCGTCAGGGCAAGGGCGAAGTCCTGAGCCATGATCAGGTAATAGTCCCATTCCTTGATGCGCCATGCCGGGGCCTTGATGTCCCCTCTTTTGTAGCGCTGCAGCATATGCCGGGACCAGCCCGGCTCACGGAGCTCACCCGCTTCATTGAGCAGTGGGCCTGCCTTGGTCACTTCATGATTTCTCGCCATGCCTTCCTCCTCCTTTCCCGTCTGTCTGCTGTCCCTTATTCCGTCAGTCCGTAGGGCACCGGGCGCCCATAGCGGTTGGCCGGGCTTCCCGTCACCACAAGCCGGAGCGTATTGCTGCCGCGCTTGAGCATGCCGGCGGGAATGCGGAAACTGTGCGGCGGCCAGAAGCTGGCGTCCAGATACGCGTCATTGACATAGAGTTCCGCCATTTCCTCGGCCTGCACTTCCACGAGCGCGTCCCCGTCTCCATCGGATTCCAGCACCGCTGTATAGATCTTCCGGAAGTTTTCGCTGTCCTCTTCCTGCAGCGTCCATCTGACCTGCACCTTTCCTGCCGGGGGTTCGGGACATGTGCCCGCGTCACACGCCGCCAGCACCAGACTTCCGCGCCTGGGCAGGCAAATACGTACCCGGCCTTCCGCGTCCGTCTGTGCTTTCCATGCCCGGCCTGTCCACAGATCCACCATGGCCCAGGGCCCGTCACCGCCGGGGCATGCCAGGAAATCCAGCGTCTCTTCCCCGGTATTGACCATGAACAGCGTGTCCACATTTTCATGCACAAAGCGCATGACGCGCAGGTCCGGCTGCGCGCTGTCGCACTTCAGGTCCGGACATATACTCATGGGATCATGGCTCACGCCCGGGTATCTGTCCGTGCCGATCACGGCATGGAACTTCTGACCGCGCAGCACAAGCGCGCCGTTTTCCTCCCGGATTTCCGGCCACACGCTTTCCGGCAGGTACCGGAATCCGCGCTGGGTCCGGAACAGGATTTCCACGCCCTCCGGGTTCAGTGCCCGGTTCCGGCACAGCACGGCAATATCCGCATGCACCTGAGCACCTGTCATAAGGAAGGACAGGGCTTTCATGTACCGCGACCATTTCTCATAGTGCGGCCACCAGATGCTGCCGGGGCCCACGTCCGGCGGACGCTCCTGGCTCCTGGCGCCTTCCAGCGAATAGTAGAAGGCATGCGGAATAAACAGGTTCACCCCGCGCACCGCCAGATAGTCCAGATACCACTTGAGGTCCCCGCCGGTCACATACCAGGGATTCCCGTCCCGATTGCAGGCGCCGAAGCATTCATTGCTGTTGCGTTCCCGGCCGAACACCCAGGCGGCGTCCGCGCTGCACTTGCCCATGACGCTGTCCATGCCCCTGAGATCGCCGGTTTCCGGCGCCAGCCAGCGCAGGACCAGGTCCTGTCCGGGCACATGGAAGTACTTCTCCACTTCCATGTCATCACTCTGATGCGGATGGCCCATGAGGAAAATGCCGTGCGCCTCGCACCAGCGGGACAGGCTGGCGTAATACACCGTTTCCTCCCGCTCCAGGATCAGGCGGTGGTACAGCGCCGTGTCCGCATTCTCCCCGCCCTCAAACAGGGCTTTCAGGCCTTCCAGGTGTCCGCCCTTTTCCGTGAACAGCCGAGCAAAGTCCCGGCTCCAGGGCATGAGATCCCGGGTATTGCGGCCCAGAATGCTGGGCTCATCAGTGAAAAACCCGATAATCGTCTTTCCGAATTCTTCATGGAAATGCTGCCAGTACTGCTCGTGGGTCAGCTGCATGAACAGGTTCACGGCGTCCTCGCAGAGAATGTCCGCGCTCGGCGGCGCGTGTTCTTCCCCGTCGTCCTCGCCGAAGTGAATGCCGCGGATGGTGCCGCCGCTGAAGCGCTCCACCAGCATTTTCCCGCCGCATGCGCAGAGCACGGTGTCATCCTTTTCCGGCTGCTCCGTCAGCGCGATGCCCCGGCTTTTCAGGTCCGGACGCAGGCGGACCACCTGTCCGCAGGCGCTGCCGCTGGGATACATGCCCTCATCATAGAGGACCACTTTCATGCCAAGCCTAGACGCTTCCTCAATGGCCGCGCCAAGACGCTCAAAGAAGGTTTCGGACAGATATTCGATCTCCGGGCTGATGCCCATGCGCGGATGCAGGACAAACCCGTCCACGCCGTGGGCATGGAAATCCCGCACCTGGCGCCGGATCTCCTCCGGGTCCAGATCGCCGTTCAGGAACCAGAACGGAAAGGCTGTCCATTCCTTTCCCGGGTTCAGAAGTCTCTGCACCCATTCACTGCCTGTCATGCCTGCACCGCCTCCTCCAGACGCTCCCATTCCTCGTACAGCTCAGTGATTTCCTGCTGCTTCTGCTGATAGGCCCGGGTCAGCTTTTCCGCCTTCTCCGGGTCCAGCCACAGGTCCGCGCTGGACAGCTGTTCTTCCATGTCCGCCTTTTCCTTTTCCGCCTTTTCCACGGCGAGCTCGGCTGCCTTCATTGCCTTGACCAGGTCCTTCTGGCGCTGCTCCGCCGCCTTCGTCTTCTTCTTTTCCTTGTCCATGGCGGTCCGGGTCATGGTCTCCCCGGTGCCGTCCGGCGGCTGTTCACGGTTGACCTTCTCATAGTAGTCGTCATAGTTGCCCAGGTACTGGACCAGGGACTGGTTCTCCATGACCGCAACCCGCGTGGCAAAGCGATTGATGAAATACCGGTCATGCGAGATGGCCAGGATCGTGCCCGGGAAATTCTCCAGCGCCTTTTCCAGCACCTCGCGGGAGTCCATGTCCAGATGGTTCGTGGGTTCGTCCAGGAGCAGGAGATTGTCCTTGTGCAGCATGAGCTTGGTCAGGGCCACGCGCCCGCGCTCACCGCCGGAGAGCGTGGACACGGGCATGAGCACATCATCCCCGGTAAACAGGAACATGCCCAGCGCGCCGCGCACCTCCGTCTGGTCCAGGCGCCGGAAGTCATCCCACACCTCGTCCAGCACGGTCTTTTCGTCGTGCAGGTGCTCCTGATGCTGGTCATAGTAGCCGATGTCCACGCCGGTGCCGAAGCGCACCGTGCCGGCGTCCGCCTTCTCATCGCCCACAATGATCTTGAGCAGCGTGGACTTGCCGCAGCCGTTGTCCCCGATCAGCGCCACTCTGTCGCCCGCGCGCATATGCAGGTTCACGTCTGCGAACAGTTGCCGGCCGTCATAGCCCTTGGCCAGCTCGTCAATCATGAGCACATCCTCACCGGTCCGGCGGTTGCACTCAAACCGGAAGTGAATGGCCTGTTCATCCACAGGCTTGTCCACGCGCTCCAGTTTCTCCAGCCGCTTTTCCCGGCTTTCCGCCGCGCGGATGGATTTCTCACGGTTGAAGGAACGGTAGCGCGCGATAATGGCTTCCTGACGCTCGATCTCCTTCTGCTGCAGCTGCCAGGTCTTCATGCGGATTTCAAAGCGCTCCGCGCGCTGCTGCACATAGTCCGTATAGTTTCCGTTATAGCTCTCCACGGTCCCGAAGATGAGCTCCGCCATGTGATCGCACACATGGTCCATGAACAGGCGGTCATGGGAAATGATGAGCACCGCGCCTTTCCAGGTCCGCAGATAGTCTTCCAGCCAGGCAATGGACTTGAGGTCCAGATGGTTCGTGGGCTCGTCCAGAAGCAGGAGCTCCGGCTCACTGAGCAGCATGCGGCCCAGGCACAGGCGCGTGCGCTCGCCGCCGGAGAGCAGTCTCGCCTTCTGCGTCTGCTGCTCCTTCCGGAACCCGAGACCCGCCAGCACACCCTGCACGGCACTGCGCCAGCCATAGCCGTTGGCCTCCTCAAACGCGCGGGTCAGGCTGTCATACCGACTGCCCAGCCGGCGCAGCGCGGTCTCGTCCCCGGCGCTTTCCGACATTTCCTGCTCCAGGCTGCGCAGTTCCTCTTCCATGCGCACCACCGGCTCAAACACGCTTTCCATTTCCTCCAGCACCGTGCGCTCCGGGTCCACGATGCCCTGCTGGGCCAGGTACCCGAGCTTCAGCCCGCGCTGCATGGTAATGGTTCCGCCGTCCTCGTGCTCAACGCCCGCTATGATTTTCATGAGCGTGGATTTTCCGCTTCCGTTGACGCCCACCAGGCCCAGGCGCTCGCCGGTCTGGAGCGTCATGCAGACGTCCTTGAGCACTTCATTGGTGCCGAAGGCCTTCTGCACATGCTGAAGGGACAAGAGAATCATGGCACTCTTCCTTTCCGTGTGCCGTAAACACGAAAAGCCGGCACTGCCGGCTTCCTGTCGTGTTACACGGCATATCGGTTTTTTTCACTCTGAAGTTCATACATGCTGCCCACGCGGTCCCGCCAAGCCAGGTCCACAAACACGTCCCGGCCTTCCTCGGCACCCTCCAGTTCCAGACGCGTCAGGGTGGTCTCCATGCACAGTTCCGGCATATTGTTCTCGCCGCTCAGATGCCCGAGAATAAAGTGACTGCAGCCTTCCTCCATGAGGCGCACCAGGGCTTCGGCGCAGTCCGCATTGCTCAGATGTCCCTGCCGTGACAGGATCCGGGACTTCAGGCGCTGGGTATAGTGCGGGTTCATGCGCACCATGTCCGGATCATGATTGCTCTCAAGCAGCAGGAGATCCACACCGGCCAGGGCCGAGACCAGGTCTTCGCTGACGCATCCGAGGTCCGTCACCGTGGCCACGGAGCGCTTGCCGCCCCACAGACGGAATCCGCTGGGCTCCGCCGCGTCATGGCACACCGGCATGGGTTCCACGCCGATCTCGCCGATGGAGAAATCCGTACCGCGGTCAAACACTCGCTTCAGCTCCGGATCAATGGTGCCGATCCTGCCGCCTATGGCCTCCCAGGTCAGGGCTGTGGCGTACACGGGAATATGATAGCGCCGGCTCATGACGCCCACGCCGGACACATGGTCCGAGTGCTCGTGGGTCAGAAGAATCCCGTTCAGGCTTTCCGGGGAAACGCCGGCAAACTCCAGGGCTTCCCGCGTCTGAACGCCGGACTTGCCGCAGTCCACAAGAAG
>CACYNZ010000160.1 GCA_902775835.1 uncultured Eubacteriales bacterium
CCAGACTTGCCGCAGTCCACAAGAAGACGCGTCTTTCCCTCCATCACCAGGGACGAATTCCCGCTGGATCCGGAGTAGAGTGAACAGAATTGCATGCTCTACCTCAACTTCTCACAGATCAAGATGCTTGGCCACCCGCTCATTCTCCGGCGGCGGGGTCATGTAGTCCGGCCCGAAGAGAATGGTCAGCACTTCCTTGTATTTCACCGGGATCAGGCATCTGAGATGCTCAAAGTCCGCTTCCATCTTTTCCTCGAACTGCCAGGGATGCCAGATATGCATCATCAGCTCAAAGGCGCCGTTGGACATGCACAGATCATCGCCCGTGCTGTATCGCCGCGAGACCTTTTCATAGCGCTGCGTCTTCCACTTTGTGGAGAAAGGAAGCCCCATGATATGCGTGGCCCGCAGCAGAATCCGGTTTTTCAGGGAAAACCGGGAATAGTCCACGTCATGCTTGAGCATGCCCTGCAGGAGGTGCAGTTCCAGGAACCACATCTTCCGCTTCAGGCCTTCCGGCGGCACGTGATCCAGGATGAACAGGTCCGTGAACGCCGCGGCCTTTTCCGGATCCCGGTTCATGACCCGGGGCGTCCAGGTGTTCAGGTAGGTCAGTTCAAAGCGCCGGTCGCATTCCTTGGGATAGAACTCCCGGAAGCGCTGGAACTCTTCACGCGTCATGAGCAGGTCCACGTCATCATCCCACGGAATGAATCCATGGTGCCGAACCGCACCCAGCAATGTACCGCACATCAGGTTGTAGCTGATGTCATGTTTCCGGCAGACCTTGATGATATCCGCAAGCTGCTCCAGCAGTTCCGCATGGATCTGCTCAAGCGTGAGTTTTGTCTCTTCCATGCCAATCCCCTCTTGTCTTATCCGCGCAATAGCCTGAGCGCCGTATCGCAGACGGCCTGCGCGTCAAACCCGTAGGCTTTCCGCAGGTACTGCTGCGAGCCCACCAGCGTGGAGTACCTGTCCGGCATCCCCATGCGGTGTACGCGGCAGCCCAGTCCCTCTTCGGCCACGATTTCGCACACGGCCGAGCCCAGCGCGCCGATCACTGTATGTTCTTCCACTGTAATGAGCCAGGGAAAGCGTTTTCCCATCTCACAGACCTTCTCCGCATCCAGCGGCTTCAGGCACGGAAACGAAACCACTTCCGCCTCCACGCCCTTTTCATGAAGCAGGTCCGCCGCGGCCATGGTCTGGCTCAGGATCCCGCCCGCGGACAGGAGGGCGATATCCCTGCCTTTTCGCAGCGTCAGCGCCTGCGGCAGCTTCCAGTCTTCCAATGCGTCCGTGTGGCTTACCGGTTCCCCGGCACGCGAGAGCCGCAGATAGCAGCAGCCGGGCGTATGCAGCATGACCGGGACCACGGCTTCCGCTTCCACCGGATCCCCCGGCGTAAACACGGTGACGCCCGGCAGCGTGCGCAGCACGCCCATGTCCTCCGTGGCGTGATGGCTCATGCCCAGGGGGCCGTAGACAAACCCGCCGCCCACGCAGACAATCTTCACGTTCGCCTCATGATAGGCGCAGTCGTTCCGGATCTGTTCCAGTGCCCGGAGCGTGGGGAAGTTCCCGATGGAATAGACCAGCACCGTGCGTCCGGTCATGGACAGACCCGCCGCCATGGACACCATGGACTGCTCCGCGATGCCCGCGTTGATGAACTGGTCCGGATACGTTTCCCAGAAAGGCCTGAGCACGCCGAAGCCCAGATCCCCCGTGACCAGCACAATGCGCGGATCCGCAGCGGCCTCCCGCATCAGGGCCCTTACAAAAGCATCTCTCACGGACGGCTCGCCTCCAGTTCTGCCAGGGCGGCTTCATATTCCTCGCCCTGGGGCGTGCGGTAATGCCAGAGGATATTGTTCTCCATGAAGCTCACGCCCCTGCCCTTCACCGTGTCCGCAATGATCACGCTGGGCGTGTCCGGATATTCGGCACACTTATGAAACGCTTCCTCCAGGGCATGCACGTCATGTCCGTTCACTCGCTGCACATGCCAGCCGAAGCTTTTCCACTTTTCCTCCAGTGGTTCCAGAGCCAGGGTGTTCTCACAGAAGTCCAGGGACTGCATCTTATTATGGTCAATGACGGCGGTCAGCTTTCCGAGCCCGTATTGCCGGGCCTGAAGCGCAGCCTCCCAGACCGCGCCCTCGTCGCACTCGCCGTCGCCCAGCACCACATAGGTTCTCCATGCGCTGCCGTCCATTTTCGCGCCAAGTGCCAGCCCCACGGCCACGGACAGGCCATGGCCCAGGGACCCGGTGGATACCTCCACTCCGGGAACGCCGTGATGACTCACGTGTCCGCTGAGAAAGGAGCCGTCCCCGTAATGATTCCGCAGTTCCTCCACAGGAAAAAAGCCGCGCTCTGCCAGTGCCGCGTAAATGGAGGCCCCGGCATGGCCCTTGGACAGGATCAGCCGGTCCCGCTCAGCCCAGTCAGGCTCCTGCGGCCGCACATGCAGAACCCGGGTATACAATACCCCGATGATTTCCGCCACAGACATGACGGATCCGATATGGCTTCCCCGGCTCACATGGGTCATCTCAAGCGCGTGCCGCCGGATCAGCCAGCTGAGCACAGCCGGATCGTCCACGTCCGGCTTCATGCCGGGGAATCCTTCATGGATCACTTCCGTATAAGTCTTTCCATCACGGTAAGGTGTCAACGCTTCTCCTCCACAGCCCTGTGATGCTCTTCCTGCATGGTCTTCGCCTTGCCGAAAACCCCGCCGATGGTCTCCAGCAGCAGCCGGGCATCCAGCGCCAGACTCTGATTCTTGGCGTACTCCACACGAAGGCGGTTTTTCTCCGGAAGTACGTACTTCTCATAGTTTTCCACCGGGTTTTCCGTTCCGACAATCTCGTCCTGGCTGATGAACACCAGGCTGGAACGGTCCGTGATCCCGGGCCGCACCCAGAGAATGCATTCCTCGTCCGGCCTGTACTGCATAGTGTACAGCAGAAGCTCGGGACGCGGGCCCACAAAGGACATGTCGCCCTTGAGAATATTGAACAGCTGGGGCAGCTCGTCCAGCTTCAGGCGCCGCATCACCCGTCCCGCCCGGGTCACCCGGGTATCGTTCTTGGCGGTGCAGGTGGTCTCGCGGTCCGAGCCCACGCGCATGGAGCGGAACTTGTAGATATAGAAGGTCTTATTATGGTATCCGCCGCGGGGCGCGGAATAGATCACCGGTCCCGGCGAGTCCAGACGCACCCATACGGCCAGGGGAATCATGATGATCAGGCCGGGGATCAGAAGGATCAGGGCCAGAAGAAAATCCAGCACCCGCTTGATCACATGGCTGTAAAAGGGATGTGAAAGCGGTCCGTCCCATCTGGGAAGCTCCGGCAGTTCCTCCCTTGCAGTCATGGCGCGTTCCTCCTTATCATTCATCCATCTGTCCGATGAGCTCATAGAGATGTTCCAGTTCTTCCCGGGTGTAATACTGAAGAATGACCTTGCCCTTGTGCTCGCTGCCCCGGATCTCGGCGCGCATGCCGCACCACTCGCGGAGCCGGTCCTCGAACCCGGAGATTTCCGGAGACTTGTTCTTCTGCCGCCTGTCCTTGGGCTTTTCCCCTTCCTGGCGGTCATGGTATCCCGCGGCGGCCTGTTCCAGCTGACGCACGCTCAGCGCGCGGCTCACGGTTTCCTCCGCAAGCTTCATCTGGTCCTCCGCGTTGTCCAGGCCGGCCAGCACCCTGGCATGCCCGGCTGAGAGCACACCCTCCCGGATCATCTCGATCACGGCTTCGGGCAGGGACAGAATGCGCAGAAGATTAGCCACGCTCGGACGGCTCTTGCCAAGACGCCGGGCCGCTTCATCCTGGGTATACCCGCAGGTGTCCATGAGGGAGCGGATGCCCATGGCGGTTTCCACAGGGTTCAGGTCCTCGCGCTGCAGATTCTCGATCAGCGCGATTTCCATGCGCTGATGATCCGTCACGTCCCGCACCAGACACGGGACTTCACTGAGCCCCGCCTCACGTGCCGCGCGCCATCTGCGCTCACCGGCCACAATGGTATAGCGGCCGTCTTCCCCGGCAGTGACAAGGATCGGCTGAAGAATGCCCTGTTCGCGAATGGACTGGGCCAGCATGGAAATGTTCTCTTCACTGAATATCTTTCTTGGCTGATCTGCGCTTGGGTCCAGGTTCCCCAGAGGAATCTGGATCACCTGGCCCGCTTCCCCCGCCGGTTCATCCGGCAGAAGGGCATCCAGTCCCCGTCCGAGTCCATGGGCTTTCTTAGCCATATGCTCACCTTTTCCTGCTTGTTTCCATAAGGCCTATGCCTTACTTTGCCTTTTTCACCCGAATACCGTTGCGCTTGAGAAACTCCTCGGCGAACGCCCTGTACGCCAGCGCCCCGGCCGACCGGGGATCGTACACATTGATGGGCTGTCCATGGGACGGCGCTTCACCCAGACGCACACTTCTGGGAATGGTGACGGTATACACCTGCTTCTTGAAATGCTTCTTTACCTGTTCCACCACCTGCAGGCCCAGGTTGGTGCGGCCGTCCAGCATGGTCAGCAGCACACCCTCGATCTCCAGATGCGTATTGATGCTCCGCTTCACGCGGCTGATGGTGCTCATGAGGCTCGTCACGCCTTCCAGCGCGTAATACTCGCACTGGATGGGAATCAGCACGCTGTCCGCCGCCGACATGGCATTGAGCGTCAGCAGGGACAGGGACGGAGGACAGTCAATAATGATGAAGTCATAGTCATCCTTGACCGCCTTGAGCGCTTCCTTCAGCTGATCTTCCCGGTATTCCACGTCCACCAGCTCCAGTTCCGCGCCGGCCAGACGGATGTCCCCGGGCAGCACGCTGAGCCGGTCCCAGCGGGTTTTGCTGATGCATTCCCGGACCATGGCATGCTCCACCAGCAGCTCGTAGGCTGACCGGGCTCCGGCCCGCAGACCGGTGCCGGATGTGGCGTTTCCCTGGGGATCCAGGTCCACCAGCAGGGTCTTCTGGCCCAGCTCTGCAAGCATGGCACTGAGATTTACCGCCGTGGTGGTCTTGCCCACGCCGCCCTTCTGATTGGTGACCGCTATCGTCTTCCCCATAAACAACACTCCGTACTTTCCATGTGTGCAAAGAAATGCAATGTAATTATATCGGTTCAATTTCCCGTTGTAAAGAGCGCGGACAGGCTCTCGGCAGGCCTTGACAGAAACTTCCCGGCGCGAAAAACAGCAGGGTTTCCCCCCGGGATAAGCCCTGCCGCTTCTCAGCCTGCTCCGTCATTCTGTTTCCGGTCCCAGTTTTTTCTCCAGAATCCGGCTCTGGCATGTATACCCGCATGAGGCATACAGTTCCCGGGCTGCTTCATTGAACTCCCATACCATGAGGTCTACCCGGACGCAGCCGTGTGCCCTGCCCGCGTCCTCCAGGGCGCGCATCATCTCTGCCGCCACGCCCTTTCTGCGCCACTCAGGGAATACATACAGTTCCTCCGCGTACAGCGTCAGCATGTTGGCCATGAAGGAACAGTTCCGCACAGAGGCCAGCACGAACCCGGCCATTTTCTCCCCCTCCTCGGCGCACAGGAGCACATGGTCGGGACTTTCGCACATCTGCTCAAAGACCTTTTCCGGAAGCACATGCTCCCTGGGCAGATATACATCCGGCCGGTTCCGGACATGCAGGGCATGAAGCCCGGCCATGCCCCGGTCCACATCCGCCCAGTCCTCACTCTTCAGTCTTCGGATCTCCATGGATTCACACCCTCGCGAACATCCGGCTGGCCGAGCGTACGCCAATGCACGTTCCGTCCCGGATCACGAATTCCAGGCGCGTATACAGGCTTCCGTCCGTGTCCAGGCCCTGGAAGCGCGTCTGCCCGCAGTGCACCATTTTCAGGGGCGTTCCGTTCTTTTCCGCCCGGAGCTCACCCGCCTCCGTCCATACCCGGATCTCGGACAGCGTACCTTCATGGCATGCATAGGTGCCGCTCAGCATGTCCGGGCAGCTGAACACCTGGCCCGAGGGCACATACCACTCCCGGCTCTCCGCAATCGGCCTGCCCGCCAGCGCGTTCACCATGGCATACATGAGGCTGTCCATGCTCTCGTCCGACTGATTGGAGAGCACGGAGAACCCGATGCCTTCATCCAGCAGAAGTCCGCCCTTGGTGGACACGCCGTACAGTCCGCCGGAATGCTCGCACAGCACGTGTCCCGCGGTCTCGCGCTTGTACAGTCCCAGGCACATGGTCTGCTGGGATGACAGCGGATGATATTTTCCGATCAGTTTCTCCACGGCTTCCCTGGGCAGTACCTGCCTGCCCTCATGCACACCCCAGGCGGCAAGCGCCTGATAGTACGCCGCCATGTCCCGGGCGGTGGACTTCACCATGGCGCATCCGCGGAAGGGCGGAATAATCGTCCAGTCGTCATCGCAGGTATGCCTCTCCCCGTCCCAGCAGTACAGGGACGTGAAGTTTTCCCCGGCCATGGCCCGGCTTTCCTCAAACCGGTTGTCCAGCATGGTTCGGGTCATGCCCAGAGGCTCGAACACCCGCCGCTTCATATAGCTTTCCAGCGGTTCGCCCGCCGCAGCGTCCACCACATAGGAAAGCACGGCATACCCTTCATTGGAATAGCTCATCTGCTCGCCCGGAGCTCCTGTTGTGGGATAGGGGCAGGTGCGCAGATAGTCAAGAATCTCCTCAATGGTACCCATGTCGGATGGCGCGTGTTTCATCAGTTCTTCCGTATCCGGATCCATCTTTCTGCCCGAATGCGCCGCGCTGGACCACTCCAGGCACTCCACCGGCGGCAGACCGGAAGCATGCATGCACAGATGACGGATGGTCACGGCTTCCGGCGGCTGACCCGGCACACGGAAGTCCGGAACATATCTGGTGACCGGGTCCTCCAGGCTCAGCTTTCCTTCCTGCTCCAGAAGGCACAGGCACAGTGCCGTGATACTCTTGGACATGGAGGCAATGCCGAACACGGTATCCCCGTCCGGCTTCCGTCCGTCTTCCCGGATGCGTCCCTGGGCATATTCAAACAGGATGCCCTCAGGCCCCCGGATGCATGCGCTGACTCCCGCCAGATGCATCCGCCGACACCGCTCATCCAGATATTCCCTCAGTTCCTCCCATATACCCATACGTGATCACTCCTCTGCCTGCCGTCTGTCTTTTTTCGTCATGAATGACTTTATCATCTGCATTCCGTTTCGTAAAGCGCGCAATGCCGGAGCGGAAAAATATTTTTTTCACTTTCAAGGTTCGTTTAAGGTTCCTTCTGTAGAATGATCCTGCGGACGGGAAAACCCGTTCAGATATCGCCCAGTGCGGCAAAGGAGGATTCCAGTATGAAAAAGATTACAAAAACCATGGCTTTGTGTCTCGCTTCCATGATGCTTCTCACTTCTGCAGCCATGGCAGAAAATACCACATCAGATGCTGTTTCCGGAGCAACTTCCAGCCCCTCCATCCGTCAGGAAGAAGGCATGCGCACAGGCGGAAAACACGCCCGGCAGGGTTTCCAGAGAGTAAGGGGCGCCGGGCAGCAGGATCAGAACACACAGACTCCGCCCGAGCTTCCCCAGGGCCAGAGCAGCCAGAACGCGCAGACTCCGCCGGCGCTTCCCGACGGTCAGACCCCGCCTGAACTTCCTGAAGGCACGAACGGTCAGACACCCCCGGCATTTCCTGACGGACAGACTCCGCCGGAACTTCCTGAGGGCATGAACGGCCAGACGCCTCCGGCCCTTCCCGACGGACAGACTCCGCCGGAACTTCCTGAGGGTATGAACGGCCAGACACCTCCGGCTCTTCCTGACGGACAGAACACCCAGAATGATCAGAACGGCCAGAACACTCAGAACCCGCCGGCTCTTCCCGATGGACAGAATGCCCAGAATGGTCAGAACACCCAGAATCCCCCGGTCCTTCCCGACGGACAGAACGCACAGAATGGTCAGGGCGGTCAGAATGGTCAGAACCCGCCCGCACGTCCCGACGGACAGAACAGCGGAAACCGTCAGGCACCACCCCAGGGACAGCCTGGAATGCCGGGCGGCATGCCCGGAGGCGACGCTCCCACTTCCTATGAAAGCGCCAATACGGTAACGGAGGATGCGGAAAACGCTTCCTACCTCTCCGATCAGGACAATGAAAATGCCGTGCTTGTCAGCGGCAGTGAAGTGAGTCTCACCGGCGTGCATGTGTCCAAAACCGGTTCCGCGGAAGGCGATTCCGCTGATTTCTACGGCATCAACGCTGCTGTGCTGGCCACGGATGGTGCCAGCCTGGATGTCACCGGCGCCGAGATCATCACCAACGGCGGCCACGCCAACGGTCTGTTCAGCTACGGCACCGGCACCACGGTCAATGTGTCCGACACCACCATTGTCACGTCCGGCAACAATTCCGGCGGCCTCATGACC